>NZ_MJYC01000080.1:0-122500 GCF_001763115.1 Campylobacter sp. BCW_4323
CCTCCTTCATAAGCAAGACCTATTTCAGGGGAGAATATATCTTTATTAGAAATAAAATTCATACCTAAGGCTGTATTGACTCCATAAGCATAAGAATTAGGTTCAGCTTTAGCTTCATTATTTCCTATTTTTTTAGTTAAATCATTTTTAATCAAAGCAGCTTTACCTTGAGCTTTGATATAAACTTCTTGACCTTTTTCTGTAGTAAATAAGGTATTAAAGTATTTTAAACCTGCATAATAGGTTCTATTATTAATATCAAAATAAGTTGAACCCATTTTTGTATCTTCATAACCTGCATACACACCATATATTCCACTGTCTTTTAAAGTAGAATAACCTATAATGGTTCCTTTAGTGTGTCCTTTACTTTCTTCATTCAAAGAAAGTTCAACATTCTGTGAAGAAGTATAAGGAAGGATGAATAAAGAATGTTCTTTATTAGAACCATAGCTTCCATTATTTAAATCACTCTTTATATAATCACTTGCATCTGCATATAAATTACCCTTTTCAGACATAGCGATGCTTTGAGATTTACTTGAAGAAGCTAAAGCAAAGCTTTGCATAGAATTACCCATAACATTATCTATAAAGGTAGATCTTCTTGAAGTAGTAGAGATTAAAGATCTAAAGGTTGCACCTGATATGGAGGCATTAAGATTAAAATCTGTAGTAAGCTTTCCTGTTATTGGATCAAAGCTTAAAGATATTTCTCCACCTCCATTGGTTCCTATATTGCCAATATTGCCTTGATTAACACCTGAGATGATATTGTTTATATTGCCTAATTCATCAAGATTAACATTGCTTTGATCTACAGTGATGTTTTCTACTTTTACATTATCTTTACCACTTCCACCTACAACCACAGTGTCTAATTTACCTGTATCTTTATCTGTAGTAACAAGCCAATCTTCTATGACTATGCTACCAGATCCGCTATTAGTTAAATGATTGCCACTATTATCTTTATCTATGGTTCCTTGGTTATTAACAAAGATGGTTCCACCACCTTCATTTTTAATACCACTTGTAATAGTCGCATCAGAATCATTTTTTAAACTTAAATTATTATTACTTCTATTGAAGATATTACCATAAATAATTCCATTGTCAGTATTTAAAATACCACTTCCTTTTGCAGAAGCAATAAGACCTTCATTTTCAATAGTGATTCCGTATTCTTGTTTTTCTTGTCCTTCTTTTCCAATGGTTCCAGTATTTATAATACCCCCATTACCACCTTGGATAGTTCCAGATACATTGATGCTAGTATTTACTTGCTTACCGCCACCTATATAAATACCTGCATTACCACCTTCTAATCTACCCCCTGCTTTAACTTCAATGCCTTCACCCTCAATACCATTTTTACTTCCATCTATATGGATTGCATCATTGCCTGCTTTAATAACACCACCACTTTCTATAGTGATTTTACCAATATTAACGGGCTTTTTATTTGTATCAAATGCATAAAAAGTTATACCATTGTTGCCTGCTTCTATAGTTCCTTTATTTGTAAGGGTTTCTATCTTGTTGCCATCACCTATGAAGATACCATTAGCGTTTTGATTTTTGATTAGGCCTGTGTTTTCAAAATTTTTAATAGTGGAGCCGCTACTATAAACACTTTGTATATTTATAGCTCCTGCTAATTTATTGGCTCCAGATGTTCCTTCTATAGTGCCACTGTTTTTAAAATCATCTATGATGCCATTTGACAAATTTACACCTACTTTACCTGAAATGAAACCCGAATTGTCAAAAGTTTTTATAGTAGAGCTATAAAGATTAACCCCAGAACTCGCATATAAACCAGCGAATGATTCATTTGGTTCTGCTGTTCCACTAGTTTTTATAGTTTTAGTATTTTTAAAATTTTCTATAGTAGCACTGGAGAGGTTTACACCACTTCCACCACCGCTGTTTATTGAACCGTTATTAGTGAAAGTTTGTACATTAGTATGAGTAAACCGGACAGCTTCTTTATTTGTTGAACTTATAACTCCAGTATTGTTAAAATTATTAATCGTAGATTTGTTATTAGCAAGGCCTTGGAAAAAAACTCCTTGATCATTGTTGGAAGCTGTTATAGTTCCACTATTTTCAAATTTATCCACAGTGAGAGTTCCCTGACCTCCCCAAATTCCCATGTAAATTTGACCATTAACTTGACCTGTATTTTCAAAGGTATTGACAGTAATGGTTCCTGTAAAATCTTTATCATGTTCTACAGCTACCTTACCGTTAATAGTTCCTTTATTGGTAAGATTGGTAAGAGTAAGAGTATCGCTATTCTTAGCATGAACATAGATGACTTTGTCTTTACCGGTTAAAGTTCCGGTTTTTTCAATTATTATGGTATGTGGACCTTGATCGGAAATGTTGATTTGATTGTTGATTGAACTACTTACAGTCGTATTAATCCTAGCTTGAGGAGCATAAACACTTGCTGAACTAGCTTTAGTATTTTTACTTATTTCATCATAAGTTTTTATTTCAGGAGTAGGTGCAGCATTTGCACAACTAGCTAAGAAAGAAATAGTAGCTAAAGATAAAACTATCTTTTTAGAATTTAAACAGGGTTCTTTAATCCCCCCCCCCGTAGACACCTTACTTGAAATAATATTTTTACTCAAATATTTTTCTCCTTCCTTATTTAAAATGATTTATTTTGAAATTAATTTCATATTATTCATTTTTTAATAATAATATAAAATATAAAAATAAAATAGCGGAATAATAAAATATTTAAACTTAAAGTATAATTAAATACTGATTATTATATAATTATAAAATTTCAATTTAAATTTTATTTTATATAAAAAATTGATTTAATGAGAGTAAAATTAATTAAATATTGAAATTATCTGTGAAATATTTTTAATTAATTTATATTAATTAAAGCTAGCCTGTAAATTCAGTAGCTTCATAGCCTATAGGTTTATCTACAAAACAAGATTTTTCTTTTAAAAATATAACCTCTATAGTTCCGACCGGTCCATTTCTATTTTTTCCAACAATAATTTCAGCATTTTCTTGCATAGGATTTGGTATAAAAAGCCTTTGATAAGCTTTACCTTCAGCTTTAGCTTTATTCTCTCTTTCTTTTTCTTCTTGCTCCCTATAAACCTCATCGCGATATACAAATAAAATAGCATCCGCATCTTGCTCTATAGCTCCACTTTCTCGCAAATCACTCATCAAAGGACGCTTATTTGCTCTTTGCTCTAAACCACGATTAAGTTGTGAAAGTGCGATAATCGGCATATCAAGCTCCCTAGCCAAAAGCTTAAGTCCTCTTGAAATTTCACTCACTTGCAAATGCCTATCATTAAAATTTGAATTACTCATCATAAGCCCTATATAGTCAATCACACAAAGTCCTACACTTTCATCTTGAGATTTTAAACGCCTTAAAATAGCCCTTACATCAGCAATAGTTGCATAACCACTATCATAAATATATAATTTCTTTTGACTATAATCATTACAAGCATCTCCTAAACGCTCCCATTCATCATCGTTTAAATCTGCGGTTAAAATTCTTTGTAAAGGGATAGAAGTTTTTGAAGAAAGCATTCTTTGCATGATTTGAGTTGCGGGCATTTCAAGAGAAAACAAAGCCACACCTTTATTTTGTCTTAAAACTTTATCAATGAAATTTAAACAAAGGGTTGTTTTTCCCATACCTGGGCGCGCAGCGATTATTATAAGCTCACCTCCTTTAAAACCTTTTGTCATTTTATTTAAACCCTCAAAACCTGTATCAAGGCCTATGATATTTTTATTTTCTAAAGTTTTTTGCTTTTTAAATTCTTCAAAAAGTTCTGATATTATTATATTAACATCTTTAATATCTCTAAAATTTACACGATTTGTAATGCTAAAAATTTCTTTACCAATTTCATCTGCGATTTCACTTACAGCACGATTTTCATTAATACGAGCTGGTAAAAGATGTGCAAAACTCAAAAGTTGTCTTTTGATGGACTTTTCGCGAAGTTCATTTACATAAGCAGGCAAATCTATCATAGAAGGAGTGGCAAGAATTTCTGCTAAAATCTCTTCATCTATTTTTTTATGTTTTTTTAAAAAACTTATAGAAATAGGCTCTTTGTTGTTGCTACAAGCTATAATTGCTTTAAAAATATCTTCATGAGCTTTAAGACTAAAATCTTTTGGACTGATATCGCCTGCTATACTAGCGTAAGCTTCTTCACTCATGATGCAACTGCTTAAAATAGCTCGCTCTAAATCCAAGTCATAATACTCTTGTTGCACTAAATTTCCTTATAAATATAAATAGTTTTAAAAATTTTATCTAAAAAAACTTAAAATTATAAACTTTAATTTTTTATAAATATTTAAAGTAATATTAGTTACAATTATAATCACAACATTTATTTTATTAGGAGAACACTTGAAAAAACATTTATTTTCATGTATTTTAGCTTCCATCTTAGCCCAGTCAGCTATGGCTGTAGATTTTCAAGAAGGTTTTAGTGGAAATTTAAGCATAGGTGTAGGTGCAAGAGATATTAAAAGCAATATTTCAACTTTAGCGGATAGTGATTACTTAGGTGGTTATGATGCTGATAATTCGGACTCTTCTTTTATTCCTTTTATCGGTGTAGAACTTTACTATGGCAACCTTATAGACAATGATAGAGTTTTTATCAAAAACTACAATGGAAGAGATATCAGCGGTATAGCTTTAGGTTATGAAAAAGCCTATTTAGAGCGTTTTAGTACTTCTTTTTCTGTAATTTCTTCTTTAAGAGAAAAAGCTTATGCAAATCCTTATCAAATAGGCAATAGAGAAGAAACTGATGTTGATAGATATGGTTTTAAAATCTCTCAACTTTACGAAAGTGATTTAGGAAAATTTACAGCTTCATATTTATTTAGCAAAAACAAATATGATAAAGACGCAGTTGAGTACAACTCTTTAAAAAGAGAGGGGTATTATCACGAGTTTGAATTAAATTACAATTATAGTTTGTTAAATTTAGGACTAAGCTATGATTATAATGATGCAGATGGAAAAGCTCAAAGTTACTCAAGATATGGTTTAAGCATGGGGGCAAATTTAGCTTTTGCTAATGACTATATCTTCACCCCAAATTTAAGTCTTAGTAAATATGAAGCAGTAGGAACAGATCCTATCTTCCACAAAAAACAAGACGGTAATATAGTTAAGCTTAATCTAAAAGTTGTTAAAAATCAATTTTTGGGCTATAACGGACTTTATGGTTTTGCAAATTATGGTATAGAAAAAAGAAATAGCGATATAGGATTTTATGATGAAACCTATCAAGTTGTTTTAACTGGAATAGGATATAAATTCTAAAAAATTATAAAAAAAGCTCCTTTGATAAAATTTAAAAAAGATCTATCCACTATAAAGATAGATCTTTAAAAATCCTTTTAAGAAAAATCCAAGCTAAAATCAAAACACAAAATTCAGCAAAAAATGGACTTAACCATACTCCATTTAAACCTATAAAATAAGATAAAAGCAAAAGAAAAAATAAAGGCATGAATAAATTTTGCATTAAGCTTAAAAACAAAGAAAAACTTGCTTTATTAAAAGCTGTCAAAAAAGAACCGCTTAGGACATTAAACCATGCAAAAATATAATTAAAAGCAAAAAGCATCAAAGCTGTATAAGCAAAAGTTTTAAATTCTTGATCATTTTCTTTTGCAAAAAGTGCTATTAAATTTTCTCCAAATATCAATATAAATACTATAGAAAATAAAGATAAAATTCCCCCTGCAAAAAATACCACTTTTATAATAGCTTTAATCCTTAAAAAATCTTTTTTAGCATAATTATAACTAAGTGCAGGTTGCATCGCATCCCCCATAGCAATAATGAGCATTATAATAAAACTATCAATATATAAAATAATAGAAAAAGCTGCCACGGCTTGAGTGGTAGAAATTTTTAACAAAACAAAATTTGCAAAAATACTATATAAAGAACCCGAAACATTGCCAAAAAACTCGCTACTTCCATTATAAAGAATATTTTTAAAAATTCTCAAATTTATATATAAACTTGAAAATTTAAGCTCTAAATTTTGAAATAAAAAAGGAATAATTCCAAAAATACCACTTAAAACAATTCCTAAACAAGTTGCAAGGGCTACCGAAAACAAGCCCCAACCAAATACAACTATAAAAAGATAATCAAATATAATATTACTTAAAGCTATGATTATGTTCATAATCATACTATAGGTTGTTTTTCCACAAATTCTTAAATAATTATCCAAGGCAAAAGAAAGCATGGTAAAAGGTGCAAATAAAGCAAAAACAAACATACATTCTTTAGCCATGGTTTTAATCTCATCGCTAACATTTAGACAATCAATCAAAACAGGTCCTAAAAAATACTCCAAAATTCCAATAAAACAAGAGATTAGAAAAATAATCAATATACTAGAACTAAATATCTTTCTAGCTAAATTCTTCTTGCCTAAACCCAAATGCATAGAAATTTGCACTGCTGAACCTATAGCTATCATATCAGCCAAAGCAAAAGACATCATAATAAAGGGAATAATCAAGGCTAGTACTGCTAAAGCATCACTTCCTAGATATTTTCCAACAAAAATTCCATCAACTATATAATAAAAAGAAATAAAGGCCATGCTTATGACATTTGGCACGGCACATTTTATAAAAAGCCTAAAAGGGCTTAAAGTGCTAAAAATATTTGACATACAAATCCTTTAAAAATATTAAAATAAAATATTTTTAAAGACGCTAGTAGAGTGCTTGAAGTCCTAAAATATAGAAATTTAAACGATAAGTTCTTATTGTTGTTTTTGTATTAGTTTTATTTTGCATTTTCATAGTTTTAAATTAAAATAACTAAGAATTATAAAATTTACTTATTAATAAGTCAAATTTAGCCCGAAGGCTAAATTTTAAAGCACAGAAAGAATTTTTACAGCGTCATTTAACCCTGTAACTATACTTGCTCCATTTTTAGTAGCAATATCTCCTGCTACAAAGATACCTTTAATATTGCTTTGTTTATTTTCATCCATTAAAGGCACGCCTTTATCATCAACATTAATCCCGCATTTTTGTAAAAAATCAAGTGGAGTAGAACCACCAATAGCATAAATAATTCTATCATAAATATCGCTTGTACCATCGGTAAAATTTACCTTAGCCTTGCCACTATCATCTTCTACCTCATTAATATCAATTCCTAGTTTTAACTCTACTTTACCCGAATTTCCAGCTTTGTGAATATCTTTAAGATTGATATCATTTAATCTTGTAAATTCTTTTTTGCGATAACAAAGGCTAACTTGATTTGAATTAGCCAAATCCACAGCGTATTCTGCTGCTGAATTTCCACCACCTACAACAAGAATTTTTTCATTGCCCAAAACTGAATTGGCATTAAAATTAATGATTTTTGTTAAAGTCATAGGAAGTTTGTAATCAGGCTTATTAGGCTTACCCATTCTACCTATAGCAACGATGATGTTTTTACACTCATAAGCGCCTTTAGCTGTGCTTACTAAAAAAACTCCATTTTCATTTTTAACGCTCTCAACTTCAGAGCCAAATTCAACTTCTATATTGTGCTCTTTTAATGCGTTTTGAAAAGTTTCTATAGTACTTTCTTTGGTACCATCTTCAAAAGGAACATGTCCATGATTAGTTCCTTCGCATCCCTTATAAGCTTTATCTACTCTTTTGCCATCTTTATAAAATTGCATTAAAGTTTGACAAATGTTATTTGATTTTTCCAGTATCAAAACTTCTTTGTTTTTAAGCTTAGCTTCAACCGCACAACCTATGCCTGTTGGACCTGCACCTACTATAATTAAATCTATTTTTTTCATTTATATTTACCTTTCAATTCTGATTTTTTTTGTATAATTTATCAAGTTTTTTGTAAATAAAGGATTAAAAATGCGAAATTTGCTTGAAAATATTAAGAAAAATTCTCAAAAACTACTTAACTTAACACCTAAAGATAAAGAAAAAATTATTTTAAAATTAGCTCAAATTTTAAGAGAAAATTTCAAAATTATCCTAGAAGCAAATGAAAAAGATATAGCAAATTTCACAAAAAGTGGGGCAATAAAAGATAGGCTTTTATTAGATGAAAAACGCATTTTAGCTCTTTGTGAAGGCCTAGAAAAAATCGCTTATATCGAAGATCCTATAGGTAAAATTTCTAAAGGCTGGAAAAATTATGCGGGTTTAAGCATACAAAAAATAAGCATTCCTTTGGGACTTATTTGTGTTATTTACGAAGCAAGGCCTAGTCTTAGTGCTGAAATCGCAGCTTTAATGATAAAAAGTTCTAATGCTTGTGTATTTAAAGGTGGAAGTGAAGCAAAATTTACAAATGAAGCTATATTTACTCTTGTTAGCAAAACACTTAAGGAATTTGGTTTACAAGATTGTTTTGCTATGTTTACTCAAAGAGACGAGATCAAACAAATTCTAACTTTTGATGATTTAATCGATGTGATCATACCTCGCGGTAGTTCAAATATGATACAAGAAATCGCAAACAATACCAAAATTCCTCTTATTAAACAAGATAAGGGCTTGTGTCATGCTTTTGTAGATCAAAGCGCTAACTTAGATACGGCTTTAAAAATAATCCTTAATGCAAAGTGTCAAAGAGTAAGTGTTTGCAACGCTTTAGAAACGCTTTTAATCCATGAAAAAATTGCTAAAAATTTTATAAGTCTTTTAATCCCTGAATTTAAAAAATTTAAGGTAAAAATTCATGCCTATGAAAATGCTTTGGCTTATTTTAACAACTCAAATTTAGAAGTTTTTAAAGCAAGTGAAAATACCTTTGATACAGAATGGCTTGATTTTGCTTTAAGTGTAAAATTAGTAAAAGATTGCGATGAAGCTATAGAGCATATCAATAAACACAGCTCCTTGCATTCTGAAACCATTATCTCAAATGATGCTTCAAATATCGCTAAATTTCAACGCCTTATAAACTCATCTTGTATTTATGCTAATGCTTCAACGCGTTTTAGCGATGGAGGAGAATTTGGCTTTGGTGGGGAAGTTGGAATTTCAACTAGCAAATTGCATGCAAGAGGTCCTATGGGGGTTGAAGATATTTGCACTTATAAATATATAATTAATGGAGAAGGACAAATTCGAGAGTGAATAAAATAGAAATGCTAAAACAACACTTTAAAGAAATTGCTAAACTAAATTCAAGCGAACAAGTTTGGCAAATGCCTTTTTTTGCGGCTTTAGGTGTGGGTATAGTTTTAGGGTTTAGTGTATTTTTTGGAAAATTAAACTATGGACTCATTGCCATGATAGGAGCTTTATCTTTTTTATATGTTCCAAACACTCCTTTATATCATAGAATGGCTGTTGTAATGTGCTGTTCTTTTGGCATAGTTTCTAGTTTTTTCTTAGGAATTTTAACCCATTTTTTACCTTCAGTTTTTGCCTTCATCCCTATAGGACTTGTGGCCATGGGAAGTTCTATTTTAATTAGATATTATAACATTGGTGCACCTGGATATTTCTTCTTTGTATTTTCTTGTGTTTTAGGAGCTTATTCTCCTTTTGAAGCTAAGGATTTTATCTTTTTAGTGGGTCTTGTTTTTCTTGGAGCAATGGTAGCTAATTTAATGGCTTTTTTATACTCTATCGTTGTGATTTATGGATTTAAAAATGCTTTACCTAGCGAAATTCCACCTAGAGAATACATAGGTTTTGATGCAGTTTTTGTGGATTCTTTGATTATGGGTTCTTTTGTAGCTTTTTCTATATTTTTAGGAACTTTTTTAGAACTTGAAAGAAGTTATTGGATAGCCATTTCTTGCACAGCTATTATGCAAGGTGTAACTTTAAACTCTATATGGATTAAACAAATTCAACGTATCATAGGAACGGCCTTAGGAGTATGTTTTGCTTGGTGGCTTTTATCTAAACAATTTCACAATATAGAACTTGTTTTACTTATGATGTCTTTGTTTTTTATAGGACAATTTTTAGTCAATCGAAACTATGCTTTAGCTATGATTTTCTTTACTCCTTATGCCACTTATCTTTCAGAAGCAGCTAATTTTATGAGTGAGAATGCAAATACATTAATACTCGCTCGTTTAGTTGATGTCGTAATAGGAAGCATTTTAGGACTTTTGGGTGGTTTTGTAATTTATAAACCTTATCTAAGAGTACATTTTGAACGCATTGCAAAATACATCTTTAGGATAAAACGAAAAGCTTAAAAGTCAAATAAAACACAAGCATTATCCCCTAAAATTTGCTCTTGTTCTTTTTTAGATACGACAACTTCATTAAAAGCTGCTAGAGCCGATGAAAAATTAACATTTGCTTCAAAATTTGTATGTGGCCAATCGCTTCCAAAAACAAAATTGCTAAGTGGAAAATATTCTTTTAAAATTTCATATATTTTCTTTGCAAATTTTATAGCTTGTTCATTATTAACATAGTCTATTTTTGCCCTATAAAAACCGCTAATTTTAAAAAATATTCTAGAATTTTTTAAACAAATTAAATCCTCTAAATTTGTTAAGTTTGCATTAGCTCTTGCTAAATGATCAATAACAATATTACAACCATAAGGAATTAAATTTTTAACAATATCAACAAGATTATTATCCAAATCTCTTTGAATTTCTATTTGCATTTTAAGCTTACTTAAATTTTCAAAAAATTGAGTCCAAACCGTACTTTTAAAATTTGGCAATTCTTTGCCAATTAAATTTAATCTAACTCCACAAGCTTTTCTTTCTTTTAGTTTTTGAAGCTCATCAAATTTAATACCTTCATCAACCACAACTATAGCTTTTATATTTTCATCTTTTTCGATACTCTGAAGCAAAAATTCATTATCAACACCTAAAAAACTTGGCTGAACTAAAACCCCTTTATCAAAATCATAATGATCTAAATTTGCTTTATAATCTTTAAAACTAGCGTCATAATCAGGCTTATATCTTGCATTTGCAACTGTATTTAACTTTTTCAAAAATATATGTGCATGAGTATCAATCTTCATTAAATTATCCTTATAAAATAAAACTCATTATAATAGTAGCTAAAATCGCCGCCATAAATCCTATTGGCACAGCTTTAATAAGTAAATCTTTAAATAATTTTTCCTTATATTTATCAGGACAAGATCCTAAAATTAAACTTCCTCCAGAAGAAAAAGGAGAAATAGCAGAAGCTTGAGCCCCTACAACAATACAAGAAAAAAGCAATGCCTCGCTTAATCCACTGCTTGCAGCAATGCTTGGAACTATAGGAAAAAGCGCTGGAGTAACCACACCCAAAGTACTTGAAAAAAGCGACATAAAAGCTGCAATAGCACACATTATTAACGGGATAAAAATCACATTGATCTCATTTTCTACAAGATCTGAAAATAATTTTATAGCCCCTGCTTCAACTGCTATGCTAATTAACATCCCTACTCCACAAATCATTATTAAGGTTCCCCAAGGAATTAAAGCAACAACTTGTTTCTCATCGGCTAATTTTAAAAATAAAGCAATGGCAACAAAAATCATGGCTATCATAGCTATATCTATTTTTTTATTAAAATAACTAATTGTCTCATTATGTGGAAAAATAATATTTAGCACAGGAAAGATTAAAACAACAATAATCATCATAAACATGAGAATTAAAGTAGTTTTTTGTTTACAATCAAATGGATCAGGTTTTGAAATAACACTGGTTTGCATCTTATTTCTAAAAGCATTAAACACAAAAAAAGATAATACCACAATAGGCAAAATTATAGTAAAAGCAAAAATAATACTAGAATTTATAAAAGCTTCATTTGCTTCAATACCTGAATTTTGCATCAATCCTCGAAAAATAATCCCACTTTGAGAAGTCATAAAATTTGCTCCTCCTAAAGCACCATAGTTTATGGCCATAGCTCCGGCAATTTTACTTAAACCGATTTTATCGCAAAGTAAAAAAGTAAGGGGTGCCATAAAAGCCAAAACCGTATAAAAACCCGCTCCTAAAGCAGCTATAATAGCACTAACCACAAAAATAACAAAAGGAAGTAAATAGGGATGATTAGCAAAACGATACATCAAATGTCCAGCTAATTTTTCAAGAGTTCCATTTACGGTTGCAAAATTATAAAACAATGAAACAGCAAAAATAACAAAAAATATAGAAATAGGCCAAAAAGCTATGATTTTTTTAGGAGCTAAATCCATAAAAAAGGCTCCTATAATATAAGCAAAAATCATAGCAAAAATTCCAACATTATGTCTAGTAATATAGCCTAAAATGATGGCTACTATAATACTAGAGATGATTAAAAAAACCATTATCATCCTTTAAAATATTATAGGGCTTATGATATCAAAAAATATATTTTTCAAAGCATAAAAACAAAATCTAAAATTTAAAAAATATCTATTTAGTAACAAATTTACTCATCTTATAAAATATTTTACAGAATATCTTGAATTATAACAAGCAAAAACCCCTTTTAGGCAAAAAACAATACCATAATCCCATCTAAAAATATTTGAAAATAGAAAGAATATTCTCATAAGCTCATCTTTATAATATAGAATTAAAACACTACAGAAAAGTCAAGTTTAAAAATTTAAAAAATGTCTTGAAGAATAAAATAAAGAAAATAAAAAATTGTATAAATTTAAAAAGCTTTGGAATACTCCAAAAGCTTTTTTTATATTATTTGTTCGCTCTTTCTATATACTCACCACGCACAGTATCAACGCGTATAACTTCACCTTCTAGCACATGAAAAGGAATTTGCACTACTGCGCCTGTTTCTAAAGTAGCTGGTTTTTTATTTGATCCTTGAGTATCACCTTTGAAATTTGGAGCTGTTTCGATGATTTTGAGTTCAACAACTTGTGGAACTTCTACGCCAATAGCTTTACCATTATGAAAAAGTACATCTACCATCATACCATCAAGCATCCATTTTTTTGCCTCACCCACATCATCATCACTGATAGCTACTTGTTCATATGTTTGTGTATCCATAAATTGGCAATTTTCACCATCATCATAAAGATACTGCATAGTTTTATCTTCTAAATTTGGAGCTTCACATTTATCGCCTGCATGGAAAGTTTTTTCAAGTACTTTACCATCAATAAAAGATTTGATTTTAATACGCACAAAAGCAGGACCTTTACCTGGTTTTACATGCTGATACTCAACTATTTTAAAAGGAATTCCATCGATTTCTATTTTAAGTCCCTTTTTTAAATCACCCATTGAATAAGATGCCATAAATTTCCTTTGTTAAAAAATAAAAAATAATTCTATCAAATTTTGATTGATATCACAATAAAATTATTTTATTTGATAAAAAAATAAGTAAAATTACGCTAAAATTTAAATTTAAAGCATAGTAAATGCTCGCTTCTTTTTAGAAGAGGAAAGTCCGAGCTGCTAAAGACAAGCATTCCATCTAACAGATGGCTAGGGCAACCTAAGGGATAGTGCAACAGAAAGAAAACTACCACACAAGTGGAAAAGGTGAAACGGTGGGGTAAAAGCCTACCAGCGATTTTGGCAACAATTTCGGCTATGTAAACCCAATGCGCAGCAAGAAGGGATGGTTAGCGTCTTTGTTTTAACCCTTCGCTTGATTTTGTTTGTAAAAACAAAACTAGATAAATGAGCATTCAAGACAGAACTCGGCTTATCGCTATGCTTTTTAAGATCTAACATAGGTCAAAGCTTTTTGAAATTTTTGAATTTCAACAGCCTTTGCTTTTTTCTTTTGTTCAATTAGTGCAACAGCTTCTTGCAAAAGAGCTTGAATTTGATAAAATATATCATTTATATTTTCTTTTATAAAGTCTTCTGAGGGCGATCTTTTAGCTAAATTTTTAATAAAAGCTTTCATATCAAGTTTATCAAGCAAATTTTCAAGCTTATTAATATCTTCTTGAATTAACGCGAGTTTAAAATCATTGATCCACTGTTTCATTACTATGCACTTCTCTCCAAGCTTCTAGTAAACCTTTGGTTACATTTATAACTTCATTAATTCTTTCTTCGTTATTTTCTAAATTTGCCAAAGATAAAAGTTGAATTTCTCTTGTATAAAGCCCACTTAAATAATGCGCCACATCTCCACCTTTTTCGTAATCTAAAGTATTAATAAGCTCTATAAAAATAGCTGTTGTTCTTTTTACAAAGTATACTCTTTGCTCTATATCCTCGTTTCTTATCGCCACTTTAGCCCTTGCACAAAAACGCAAAATTCCCTCATAGAGCATTTCGATAAGTTTTTGCGGAGATTCTATCCCCGCTTGATTTTGAGAATAAGCATTATAAGCTAAACTATTTTGCATCTTTTTTATCCTTAATTATTAGAATTATTTGCTGCATTGATCATATTAGTCACAGTTGTTAATTGCTGATTAAGTTTATTTAAGATGCTCTCATATTGCAACCATTGATTTGCCATTGTATCATACCTTGTATCAATCAAAGTTTGAGTTGATTCTTTGGTTTGGGTTAAAGACTTAGTATCATTTGTTAAACTCTCATCGTATTTTGTTAAAGAGCCATCTTTGCCTGTTATACCTTGTAAAGTTGTTTTAAGTTGCGCAAAAACACCCACACCTTCAACTGCCTCAGCAGCAATGCTCGTTTGGCTTAAGCCAAATTGTTTAAGAAATTCGCTATCTCCTTTTATGGCAAAATCAGAACTTCCGTCGGTTTTAAAATTAAGCTTATATCCTTTTTCTCCATCTTTTTCATAAGTTTCAACTTTAACCGTTAAACCTTCAATACCTTTACTATTGATATGATCAGCTAGATTTTGAAGCATTTCTTGTTCTGTTTTTCCTGTTAATTTAAAATCAGTTCCATCAGCATTTTTAGATAAATCATAAGTTTCAAAATTCGTAACAATTTGAAACTTACCTGAAGAAAAACTTATACCTTTATCATCACCTTCGCCCACATATTTGTTAAGACTACCTTCTTTAATTAAATCACCAGTATAGTTTATATCCTTGTATTGAGTAATGCCTGAAAAAAAGCTTTCAGTTAAATCAGGATTTTCTTTCATCTTGCTTTCAAAAGTGGAAGAGTCAAAATTTAGAGTTCCTGACTCAGTCATACTTAAACCATAGTCTTGTAAAGAAAGCATTACCTTAGCACTTACTTTATTTCCATTAGTATCTTCTACAGTACCATCAACTGATTGAGTTTTAAAAAGCGCAGAAATAATACTTGAGCGTATAGAGTTTACTTCGGTTACGCCTTGTAAAGAACCTTTGGTTCCTGTTTCGCTGTTATAGTCTGTAGCAGCATTAAGATTTAACACTAAATCATTATAGGCATCAACCATATCTTGCATAGCCTTGGTAACAGACTCACTATCTTGCTGAACATCAAAATTAATTTCACCTGTTTTATTTAAAGTCAAAGTAATACCTACACCAAGATCGGTTATAGTATTGCTCGATCTTGTCATCTTGATACCATCCATGGTAAATTTAGCATCCTGAGCTTTTTGAATATGCAAAGGATTATCTTCGCTATCAATAATGCCAACACCTTTTTTACTTTTAGCAGGATCAAAATCTTCAGCTTTTAAAGCATCTTCATCGAGTTTCCAACCAAGACTTTCAAAAACACTTTTAGCATTTTCATCAACTTTGTATTTACCATCAGAATCTTTTGCACCCGGATAAAAGCTTATAGCACTATCTTCACCTGTCTCCTTACTCGTTAAGGTTAAGCGATAAGGTGCGTCTTTTTCTCCTGTATTTACCATCTTAGCTACAATTTCTCCACCCGTAGCAGTATTAATCTTATCAACTAAATCACTATAGGTTGTATTTTTATCTATAGTAACGCTATATTCTTTTCCATTAGAAAAAAAAGTTAAATTTGTAGGTTCTTTTAAACTTGCATTGATAATTCCTGTATCATTTACCAAACCCTTGCTTTGATAAACATCTTTTTGGGCAAGTTGAGTTACATTGATATTCATGCTTTGCAAAGCAACACCTGAAGTCACACTAAGGCTTGCAGGAGGATTATCAGTGATACTTGCTATAACCTTTCTTTTTGCAAAAGCCGTAGAGTCTCCTAAAGACGATACAGCTGCTTGAAAAGCAGAAAGCTTGGTTTTAAGCTCGGTTAAATCTTTTTGTTTGGTTGTATTTTCTTCGATTTTTTTAGTATAAGGATCAATACGAGCTTTTTGTTCTGCTTCTTTTAACTTGTCTAAAGTTTCTTGAGTTAAAACCCCAGAACCAAATCCTAAACTAGATAAACTACCAAATGCCATTTTTAACTCTCCTTATCAAATATCATTCCTATCACATCTCTAAAATACTCAGCTAATCTCATAGCTTCTTCGCTAGGAATTTGACGAATTTCCCTTCCAGTACTTTTTTCAGTCACGCTAATATACATAGAATTAATTTTATCACTATAACCAAAACGAACATTAGTATCTAAAGAATCCATTTGTTCATTTAACTTTTTTGTAATATCAGCTAACTTTTCACTCACACCTTGTTGTTGTCCATCATCGCCTCCTTGGCTTTGACTTCTATCGGTTTGAATGTTTAAACTAGCCTGTGTCTCACTTGTTCTTTGACTAATGTTTGCCAAAGCTGTATCCATTTGCCCATTTGCCTTCGATATTTCCATTTTAAAATCCTTTTTAAAATTTCTTATTGCTAGTTACAAGCTTATATCGACAAATTTATAAAATTATGAACACCCTATAAAGAAAAATTTATTTTTCAATATAAAAAATAGTAAGCAAAAACTGTGCCAAAATTTTAAAAAAATCTCAACTATCTTAAAAAATTTCAAATTTATTAAAAAGATCTGGATTATTTTCTAAGATATTACGCAAGATTAAATCTTCTATCACACTTTTAGTGCAATCTGTTTGCTTAGGCCAAGTTCTTAAATAGCCCTCAGCTTCACCCTTAGCACTTGCATCCACTCCAAGTCTTTCTTCTTTGATAAAAATATCTCTTTTAGCATCTATATTATTTACCACACGCCAAACAAGCATATAAGGGTTTTCAAGCTTATTTGCGGTATCCAAAAATACTAAAATCCTAAAATGTTTTTTAAATTCTAAAAGTTTATTAAAACTTTGTTCGATTTTTTCTTTTTTATCAAGCAAAATGCAAACTATAGGACTTTTGCTTTCTTTATAAAATTGCTTTAAATTTAAAAGCTCTACCTTGGTTTTAAAAAGTTCTAACAATTTTTCATCTTCTAAAATTTCAAGCTCTTCTACTTGCGTTTCCTTGCAAGCATCAAGTCCTGCTTTACCCCCAAAACAAGCATTAGGCGAAGCATGATCTAATTGATCGCAAATTCCTTCTGAAATTAAAATTTTTTCCGTATCAAAACGATTTAAAATATAAGGAATTAAAGCATCATAATCTTTCAAAGAAGGTGCATTTTTATCCACAAAAATTGCATGTTTAACAAAGCTCATTTGCCCCACTCCCCAAAATGCATGCATGATTTGTTGCGCATGAGCGGGATATTTTGCATCGATTTTTGCTAAGATAAGATTATGAAAGACTCCATTTTCGGGCATATTATAATCAATTAAATCAGGTACTGAAGTTTGAAGCAAGGGTAAAAAAATTCTTTCGGTACCAAGCCCCATAATCTTATCTTCTAAAGGAGGCTTTCCTACAACCGTTGCTTGATAGATCGCATCTTTTTTAGTATAAATTTTTTCTACTTTCATCACAGGAAAAAGTTCGGCAGGAGTGTAAAAACCCGTATGATCTCCAAAAGGACCTTCAATTTTAAACTCTTCTAAATCCACATAACCTTCAATAACCACATCACTATCATAAGGTACAAAAATACCATTTTCACAAGGGGTAAGTTTTGCAGGAGTTTTTTTAATAAAACCATAAAGCAAAAGTTCAAAAATTCCTTTAGGTAAAGGTGCTTGAGAACACCAAATATAAAGCGGATCTCCGCCTATAGCTATACTTATAGGCATTTTTTTAAAACCAGCATTTTTGTATTCGTGATAAAAATTTGCCCCATCTTTATGAATTTGCCAATGCATTAAAAGTTCATTTTTATCGCTCATTTGCAAACGATACATTCCAAGATTATTTTGAGTTTTATCTAAATTTTGTGTATAAACTTGCCCCATAGTGATAAATTTACCCGCATCATATTCCCAAGTTTTTAGTATAGGAAGTTCTTCAAGTGAGTTTAAAATTTCATAATCATACAAGGCTTTATTTTTTTTCAGTCTTTTAGGAGGAACATTTTTAAAACTTAACAAATTCATAAAAAAATCCATTTTTGCTTTAAAACTCGTAGGAATATGAAGCTTGGTGAGTTTTGAAATTTCTTCAGCCACCTCTTCATAATCACGCCCAAAAGCTAAATTTAAAGCCTTTTCATTACAAAAAGTATTCATCAAAACAGGAAATTTATATTGTTTATTTAATTTTTTATCTATAGGATTTTTAAATAATAAAGCCTTACCTTTTTCTCCTTTTTTAGCTTCTATATAAGCTAAATGAGCGATTTCAAGATCTACATCTACAGGCTCTTCAATTACCCTTAAAAGATCATTTTCTTTTAAAATTTGAATAAATTCTTTCATATCATACTCTCAGCTTTTTTTAAAAGTTCTTTAGCACCTTTAGCAATAAACTCCTTAGCCAAACTCTCCCCAAAACCTTTAAAATCATTCTTTTTAATCATTCTTTTATCTTTTAAAATTTCACTTCCATCGGGTAGTCCAAGCACCGCACGCACACAAATTTCATCCCTTAAAAGCTCTGCGTTAATACCTATAGGAACCTGACAACCCCCTTCTAAAGTAGCGATAAATTCCCTTTCAATGCTTGTTTCAATCAAAGCATTTTCATCATTTAAACATTTTAAAAGTTTTAAAATTTTTTCATCATTTATACTTTCTATACCTAAAGCTCCTTGAGAGGCTGCAGGAATTAGTTCATCCTTGCTAAATTCATAAACAAAATTCACTTGCTTATCTAAGTTTAAGCGTTTAATTCCCGCCATAGCTAAAATAATCGCATCAAATTCATTATTTTTTAATTTCTCTATACGAGAATTAACATTACCGCGCAAAGAAATAATCTCTAAATCAGGTCTTAATAATAAAATCTGCATCTTGCGTCTAAGACTAGTAGTGCCTATTTTTGCACCTTTTGGCAAAGAAAGAAAATCTTTATAATTTTGACTTAGCATAGCATCATTGCTTTGCTCTCTTTTACTTACCGCTGCCAAAACTAAACCTTGAGGAAAAAAACTAGGCACATCTTTTAAACTATGCACCGCCAAATGTGCTTCTTTTCTTAACATACTTTCTTCAAGTTCTTTTGTAAAAAGTCCCTTGCCACCAATTTTTGCCAAAGGAGAATCCAGCAAAACATCGCCTTTTGTTTTAAAACCTTCTAAAAGCACTTCAATTTGATGTGTATTTTTTAAAATTTGGGCTACATGTTCACTTTGCCAAAGAGCTAATTGACTTTTTCTTGTTGCGATAATAAGCTTCATTTTCTATCCTCTATAATTTCAACATCAATGATTTCTTCATTAGAATTTTGATACTCTTGCTTAGTGTATTGATATTTTGATTTAGTCATTATTTTCAAAACAATACCAAAGAAAAACACAAAAATTCCAAAAACACTTGTAATAATCCCTGGAAAAACAAGTAAAAACCCTGCGATAACAAAAGAAAATTGTGTTAACATATCCTTTAAGCCACCCATTTGAAATTCAAGCATATTTTTCCAAAAAATTCCCAATAAAACCACACCAAAAATCATACTCAAAAGTATGAAAAATAAAAAATTACCAAAACCAAAAAACACTATAAAAAATATACTTGCAATAATTTCAAGTACAAATAAAGGACTTAAGCTTAATTTATAATTCATAACACTTTCTTTTTAAGAATTTCCATAAGTTCATCAGTTTTTATAAGTTCTTTTATCAAACCCTCTCTTTGGATAAACTCTATTTCATTATTTTCTAATCCTTTGCCAATAACTAACGCATAAGGAAAACCCATAAGTTCAAAATCATTCATTTTAACCCCAAAACGCTCATTTCTATCATCAAGCAATACCTCTAATCCAAGATTAGTTAAATCCTCATAAAGCTTATTAGCAAATTCTAAAGCCTTTTCATCTTTGAGATTTGAAACAATAATTTCAAGCACAAAAGGAGCTAAAGTTTTATTCCAGATACATCCTTTTTCATCATGATTTGCTTCAATAGCTACAGCCAACAAGCGTGAAACACCTATGCCGTAACATCCCATATAAAAAGGCTGACTTTTGCCATTTTCATCTAAGAAATTTGCATTCATCGCTTTAGAATATTTTTGTCCTAATTTAAAAATATGCCCTACTTCTATACCTTTGCTTTGTTTTAATTTTGCTCCACATTTAGCACAGCAATCCCCTTCTTTAACTTCAATCAAATCTTTAAAACGATCTTTGTTTAAATTTACAACATCAATGCCGATTAAATGATAATCTTTTTCATTCGCACCCATAATCATTTGCTTTTCGTTTTCAAGCTCAAAATCTATATAAAAATCTATATCTTTTAATCCCACAAAACCTATAAAACCAGCTACTAAACCAGCTTTTTCTAATTCTTCTTCGCTTGCATCGACTAGTTCAAGGGCATTGCAAGCATTTTGAGCCTTGATTTCTTGTAAATCATCACTTCCTCTTATAAAAAACACAACTAACTTGCTTTCATTTTCATAAATAGCTTTTTTTACCACTGCTTTAATCGTATAAAAAGCATTGATTTTAAAAAATTGTGCTAAAGAATCTATAGTTTTAATATTTGGAGTGTGAAATTTACTTGCATAATTTGCTTCAGGACGCTCATCTTGACAAATTTTTTTAGCTCTTTTTGCAGCTTCAACATTAGCCGCATAATCACAATTTTCGCAAATTAAAATATCATCTTCCCCATTTTTTGCCAAAACCATAAATTCCTTAGAACCGCTTCCACCAATAGCCCCACTATCAGCTTCAACTGCTCTAAAATCAAGTCCCATTCTTTGTAAAATTTGAGAATAAGTTTTATACATAAGCTCAAACTCACGCCCTAAATCTTCTTCATTAGCATGAAAACTATATCCATCTTTCATTAAAAATTCACGACATCTTAAAAGCCCAAATCTAGGCCTTGCTTCATCACGAAATTTAAGTCCGATTTGATATAAATGCAAAGGAAGTTGCTTATAGCTTGTGATTTTGTTTTTTACCAAAGAAAGCATAGCTTCTTCATGTGTTGGGCCTAAAACAAATTCATTTTCTTTTCTGTCTTTAAAACGCAGAAGTTCTTTTCCAAAAACATTATAACGCCCACTTTCTTGCCACAAACTTGCAGGAGTGATAAAACTAAGATTTACTTCTTGTGCTCCAGCCTTATCCATTTCTTCTTTAACTATATTTTTAATCTTATCTAAAACTCTTTTTCCTAAAGGCAAGAAATTATAAAGTCCACTGCCAATTTGTTCTACAAAACCTGCACGCGTTAAAAAAATATGACTAGGTAAACTGGCATCTTTTGGTGCTTCTTTTAAACTTGGTGCATAAAATTTAGTAAATCTCATCATTATTCTCCATATCAAATTCACATTTATATTGATTTAAACCTTCAAGATTATTTTGCAAATCAAAAACATAACGCATAGCATTAATCACTGTATCGCTTTGCATTTTACCTTGTAAATGCTTCAAATTTACAGTAGGTGTGTGTAAAAAAGCCTTAAAAACTTGATGAATCAACTTTCTAGCCTCTTCTTTGTCGGATTTTTTCAAGTATCCTTTTTTTAACGCAATTTCAAGTTGTTTATCTGCATATTCTTTAGCTTGCAAGCGTATAGCTTTGATAATAGGCATCAAAGCCAAATCGTTTAAATACCTAAAAAATTCACTTGTTTCACGGCCTATTATCCCATAAGCCATGCGAGCTTCTTGTTCTCTTAGTGCTAAATTTTTTTGAACTACAATCTCAAGATCATCTACAGCAAAAACAGATATATTTTCATTTTCATTAATATCAATATCCCTTGGAACTGCAATATCAAAAAAATACCTTTTGTAAGGAAGTTCTTCTATTAGAGAATTTGTAATAATAGCATTTGGTGCATTAGTAGCTGAGAAAAAAAACTCATATTGATTTAAATATTTTTTTAAATTTTCTAAACTATCATATTCGCTTAAAACACCAAGTCTCTCACACAAATCTTTAGCTTTTTGCAAGTCACGATTTAAAATAATCACTTTAGCACCCGCAGCAATTAAATGTTTTGCCGCAAGTTCTCCCATCTCTCCAGCTCCAATAACAACAGCTTTTTTTTGCGTTAAATCTGCAAGTTCTTTTGCTTTTGCTACAGCAACGCTAGCTACAGAAATAGGATTTTTAGAAATTTGAGTTTCATTGCGTACCTTAGCAGCACATTTAAAAGCACTATGTACCGCTCTTGAAAGGTGTACTCCGCAAAAATTATTTTTTACAGCAAAAGCAAAGGCATCTTTTAATTGCCCTGCTATCTGAGTTTCTCCAACCACCAAACTATCCAAAGAACTTGCTACAGAAAAAAGATGGTGAATTGCTCCACTATCTTCAAAAATATCAGCTTTTTCAAGTAAAATATCTTTATCCATATCACAAAGCAAAGCCAAAGATTTAACAATAAACTCCGCACAGGCCATTTTTACAAAAGCAACAATTTCAACACGATTGCAAGTACTTATAACCAAACATTCTTCAATATTTTCATGAGTGCTAATAACTTTTAAAAACTCACTTTTTTTAGCTTCATTGGAAAAGCTTAACCTTTCCCTTAAGGCAATATCTGTATTTTTATGAGTAAAAGATATACAATAATACATTAAAATTCCCTATCTATCATAGCTTTAATAATATCATTAAGCTTGTTATTATCATATTTTTCAATCGCTTTACTAGCCTTTTTTGCATAAGTTTTAGCTTTCAAAATAGCTTTTTCCAAAGCTTTTTGTTCTTCAAATTTAGTTTTTAACCATTCTTTTTCATTTTCATTTAAATCTTTTTTAAATAAAGTCTGCAAATATGTCCTATCTTGTTCTTGCAAATTTTCATAAAGATAAATATAGGGTAAGGTAGTTTTACCCTCTTTAAAATCATTCATAGCAGGTTTTCCAAGAATTTTTTCATCGCTCTTAATATCTAAAATATCATCAATCATCTGAAAAGCGAGTCCTAAATTTTTACCATATTCTGCAAAATCTTTTTCATATAATCCAGCCAAAATAGCTCCGCATCTCGCACTTGCTTCGATCAAAACAGCTGTTTTATTATAAATCATTTTCAAATAAGCTTCTTTATTGATATTAAATTTCTCTCCCAAATCAACATCCATAAGTTCGCCTATAGCAAGCTTTACAACAGCATCTGAAATAATACTTGCAAATCTAGCATCCATTTTGCTTAATTCATAAAAGGCTTTGGAATACAAAATATCGCCCAACATAAGAGCATTTTTTGTACCAAATTCAGCATTAACAGATCTTGCTCCACGTCTTAACTCACTCTCATCAATAATATCATCATGTAACAAACTAGCAAGATGTATCAATTCTATAGCTGCGCAAATTTTAAAAGCAATCTCACTCTCATCTGCGATAGCTAATAATAATTTAGAACGTAATTTTTTTCCTGATTTTACATTTGAAAGCATATTTAAAATAGGTTCATAGCCAAGCTCTTGTAAAAACTGTTTTATTAATTCATCTATTTTTTGCACTATCTTTTCCTTGTTAATTACTATTATTATTTTCTTTGCTTGTTAATGGTTTTACCTGAGGTTCGTTAAAATTAATCATAGGAACAACCTGATTATTTTGCGGTGGATTTTGTAAAGCTTTTTTTCTTGGATCTAAAAATTCTACCATTAAGCGAGATTCCTTATCTTCTATATAAACCGTAAAAGTTGCCAAACCTTTATTATAAGCACTAAATTCTAAAATCAGTCTTGCTCTATCAATATGTGGATTAGTATAATCAGGTATTAAAGTTTGAGTTACCCAATCTAAATTTCTTCTTAAACTCATCACAAATTGACGCGGATATTTGCGAAATTTCGAATGTACGATGATATTAGTATTATCAAACAAAGTCCAATAAAAATCAAAATTTTGCACCTTATCTTCATAGCCTATTTCTTTAATCTGCACACTAGCTCTCTCATCTTTTTTAAGTATAAATTTATAAGTATAATCAAAAGTTGGTTCAGATGCTAAAACATTGCTAAAAATAAAAAAAATACAAATTAAACAAGGGCTTATTTTAAACAATTTTAGCCTTCGTGTCCTAAAATTTTTGCGCCTAATTCTATATAAATATCATTTTGCCTTTCTTCTATAAAATCACCATTTTCTAATATGAAATTTTTTACATCCATTTCTGTTAAACCTTGTTTTTCTAAAAGTTCTACCATGGCAATATGATCAGCAAAAAATTCCTCAAAAACTTTTTCTAAGGCTCCTAAATTTCCATTTTGTATAATTTCTATAAATTTTTCTTTTGGAGTTTTATTAAACATTTCATCAAAAAAATCCATTAATTTTCCTTGAAAATATAAGTTTTTGATTATAAAATTTTAATCGTTAAAAGTAGCTAAATTAAAATAATTAAAATTTAAATTTTATTTGCAATATGTAAAATTTTAGAAGTTAAATTCCGCATGGTGCGGAATTTATTATGAATGTGGTTTTGCTTGAGTGGCGTATTTTACACCCAAATCAAAAGCTTTAGCATTTGCATCACGAGTTTTTGCAGGAACCATATGAAGCATAGTGTCTTTTAAAACATCTAAATCTATACATTTGCTCATATAAGCAGCAATTGCAAGTGCTACAACTGATTGAGTAGCCACATTTCCTACCTCATCTTTAGCTATGGTAATAATAGGAATTTCAAAAATTTGCCATTTTTTATAATCTTCACTTTCAGGATGCACCAAATTTGGCTCTACAACTATGATGCCTCCTTCTTTTACACCGCCACGAAAACCTTTATAGCCCTTATCTGCAGTCGAAAGCATAAAGTCTATCTCCCCTTCTACAGCATAAGGAAATAAAATTTCTTTATCATCAATGATAATATCCACTTTAGTAGGACCGCCACGTACTTGTGAAGTATAAGTTGAAGCCTTAAAAGCTTGACGGCCTTCTTTAATGGCTGCTTCTGCTAAAATTTCTCCTGCGGTGATAACACCTTGTCCGCCTTCACCGCCAAATCTTAATTGATATTTCATTTTAAAACTCCTAAATCCACCATTCTTTTTTCTTTGGCTGCACGACGTACTTCTTCATAAGCGTGGCAGTATTCTGGCTGAGAATTATCTTCATGTAAAATTCCTGTTGGAAATTTATCTTTTCTTTCTTCAAAATCCATGCTTTCAAATTTAGCTTTATCCACAACGCGATTTTTAATCCAATCAAGCATAGCTACAGCTTCGCCCATTTTGTTTTTTCTACCTAGATTAATATGACAATTTGAAAAAACATCTACAAAACTATAACCCTTATGCGCTAAAGCCTTATAAATTAAATTTTCAAGCTTATTAGCTTCGATCACATTACCCCTTGCCACAAAAGAAGCTCCTGCAGCTTTAGTTAATTCACACGCATCAAAATTTGGATCAATATTTCCAAATTGAGCTGTTACTGTATAAAAACCTTTTGGAGTAGTTGGACTTGTTTGAGAATTCGTAAGTCCATAGATAAAATTATTGATCACAATATGTGTTAAATCAATATTTCTACGACAACCATGTATGGTATGATTTCCACCAATTGCCAAAGTATCCCCATCTCCACTTACTACAATAACATGTTTACTAGGATTGGCTAATTTAATACCTGTTGCATAGGCTATTGCCCTACCATGAGTTGTATGAACTGTATTGCAATTTACATAAGAACTCATTCTACCACTACAACCTATACCCGAAACAAGACAAACATCATCCATATTCCAACCAAGTTTTTCTATTGCACGGATAATACATTTTAAAACAACGCCATCACCACATCCCCAGCACCACTGAGTAGGCATTTTATCTACTCTTAGATATTCATCATAATTAAAAGCCATTTATATACTCTCCTTTACCTTAGCAATAATTTCACTTGGAGTGATAGGACGACCATTTGCACGGTGCAAGCTAATAAAATCGCGACGCGAAGTTACTCTTTCAATCTCTTCAAGATATTGCCCCATATTAAGCTCGCTTACCATTACTTTTTTAAATTTGCTTACAACTTCAGCGATTTTTTTCTCAGCCACTGGATAAAGAGTAATTGGACGGAAAAGTCCCACTTTAATCCCTTGTTCTCTTAATCTTTGTATAGCTTCTTTTGCTGAACGACTCACGCTTCCATAAGCAATGATTAAAAATTCAGCATCATCAAGCATATACTCTTCATAAGCACAAATATCTTCTTGATTATTTTTAATTTTACCTATGAGTCTTTCCATATTTTTTTTCACTATAACTCCATCTTCAGTTGGAAAACCTATATCTCCATGATGAAGTCCTGTAACATGATAACGATAACCTGTAAAGAAAGGATTTAAAGTTGCAGGCTCATTTTCTCCTGCTGCATAAGGTTTATAATCCTTTTTATCTCCTTCAAATTTTTTACGGTTATAAACTTTAATATCTTTTAAATCAGGTAAAACCGCTTTACCATTCATGTGCCCTACAGTTTCATCCATAAGCAAAAATACTGGAGTCATATATTTTTCAGCTAAATTAAACGCTCTAATGGTTTCTATATAAGCTTCTTCAAGACTTGCAGGAGCAATAGCAATGCTTGCAAAATCCCCATGAGTTGGAGCTTTAGCCTGAAACAAATCTCCTTGTGCTACACGGGTTGGAAGACCTGTTGAAGGACCACCTCTCATAACATTTACAATCACAAGTGGAATTTCGGCAATAAATGCAAGTCCTATTTGCTCTGCTTTTAAAGAAATTCCAGGACCGCTACTTGCAGTCATGGATTTTACTCCACTCATTGCCGCACCAATAGCCACACTAATACCTGAAATTTCATCTTCCATTTGTATAAAAGTTCCATCATTTGCAGGAAGCATATGACTTAGCTCGTGAGCTATCTCACTACTAGGGGTAATAGGATAGCCTCCAAAAAATTTACATCCACAATCAATCGCAGCTTTGGCGATTAAAACATTACCTGTTGCTATAACTTCTCTCATTATTTTTCCTATGCTAATTTTTTGTATTTGTTATTTTTTACGGCTACAGCTCTATCTTTAGACTCAGCAGTAAGTTTGGCAAATTTAAATTCATCTCTTTTTGCGACCATAATAGCAAAATCAGGGCAATGTGTCTCACACTCGGTACAACCTATACAGGATTCAGGGTGTACCACCTCTATCATTTGTCCTAAAACCGCATGCACATCATCACGCATAGCTAAAACCCCAGCGGGGCAATAGCTAACACAAATATTACATGCTTTACATCTATGCTCATCCACCCAAACAGGGGTATCTTTTGGAGCTGTCATACTCATGTTTTTCCTTTATTAACCTAATATTTTTTGAATTTCTTCACCAATTAAAGCCGGAGAATCCACCACATGAATTCCATAACTTTTCAAAGCTTCTTTTTTAGCTGCAGCGCTTTCATCAGCACTTCCTACTATGGCACCTGCATGTCCCATTCTTTTGCCTTTAGGAGCAGTTGCACCTGCAATGAATGCTACCACAGGTTTGCTAATATTTTCTTTAATAAATTTAGCCGCTTCCACTTCCAAACCACCACCAATTTCACCTATCATTACAATAGCTTTAGTTTCATCATCTTTTTGGAATTCACTTAAAAGTTCTTTATAAGCAAGACCTATGATAGGATCACCACCAATTCCTACTGCAGTAGAAATTCCATAACCACCTTGAACTACCTGATTAGCAGCTTCATAAGTTAAAGTTCCACTTTTTGAAATAAGCCCCACGCAACCTTTTTTAAAAATAAAACCTGGCATAATACCTAATTTGCATTCTTCAGAAGTGATAATACCTGGACAATTTGGTCCAATGATTTTCATACCCTTTTTATTGGCATATTGCTTAGCAAACATCATATCTTTTACAGGCGTATGCTCGGTGATTACAACTGCAAGTTTAATACCCGCATCAGCTGCTTCAATCACGCTATCACCCACAGCAAAAGCAGGTACAAAGATCAAGCTCACATCAGCCTTTGTTGCTTTAACCGCATCTGCAACGGTATCAAAAACTGGTTTACCTAAATGAGTTTGTCCGCCTTTATGAGGGGTGACACCTCCAACTATATTTGTACCATAAGCCATGCATTGCTCAGCGTGAAAAGTTGCTTCTTTACCTGTAAAACCTTGAACTATTACTTTTGTATTTTTATTAACCAATATACTCATTTTCTATCCTTATCCTACTAAACTTTTTACAAGCTCTGCACCGTTTTTAAGATTGGTTGCTGCTTTGATATTTTTAAGATTTGAATTATCTAAAATTGTCTTTGCTTCTGCTGCGTTAGTGCCATCAAGACGCACTACAATTGGAATATTTACCTCAACATTCTTAGTAGCTTCTAAAATTCCATTTGCTATCCTATCACAACGAACAATACCACCAAAGATATTGATAAATATAACTTTTACATTCTTATCTCTTAAAATGATTTCAAAAGCCTTTGCAACAGTTTCAGGAGAAGCTCCCCCACCTACATCTAAGAAATTTGCAGGTTTTGCACCACTATAATTAATAATATCCATAGTTGCCATTGCTAGACCCGCACCATTTACCATACAAGCTACATCTCCATCTAATTTCACATAGCTTAAGCCAAATTCAGCCGCTTCTCTTTCAGCAGGATTTTCTTCAGTAATATCTCTAAGTTCAGCAATTTCAGGATGACGATAAAGCGCACTATCATCAAAACTGCATTTTGCATCAAGGGCATAAAAATCCCCTTCTGCAGTTTTAATTAAAGGATTGATTTCAAGCATATTCATATCTTTATCCATGTAAAGCTTATAAAGTTTAGCTATCATAGAAATAAGTTTTTTGCCTTCATCTTTATCAAGTCCTAAAACTCTCGCTACTTCAAGTCCATGAAACATTTTAAAACCAATTTGTGGATCAATGCCTACTTTTGCAATTTTTTCAGGACTTTCTTTGGCTACTTTTTCTATATCCATCCCTCCTTCACTTGAAGCGATAATGGTAATTTGCTCTGCCATTCTATTAAATAAAATAGCCAAATAATACTCTTTTACTATATTAGCGCCACTTTCTATATAAAGTTTTTGCACGAGCTTACCTTCAGGTCCTGTTTGATGAGTTACTAAATTCATTCCTAAAATTTTACTTGCATAATCTTTTACCTCATCTAAATTTTTAGCGATTTTAACACCACCACCAAGACCACGGCCTCCTGCATGAATTTGAGCTTTAACCGCCCAAACACTACCGCCTAATTCTTTAGCATTAGCCACAGCTTCATCTACGCTAAATGCAACTTTTCCCTTTAAGGTAGGGATACCATTATCCGCAAAAATTGCTTTTGCTTGATACTCATGTATGTTCATTTATTCTCCTTTATATTGATATTTGATTAAAGATTTTTCTAATTTGTCTTTTTCTTGCAAACTAAGATCCATTTTCATGATTTCAATCACACCTTCAAGTCCTAATCTTGCCATAACTCCCAAGGCTTTGTTTTGCACTCCAAATTCTCCATGTAAAATCACACTCATGGGTAAAAACTCGCCACTTCTTATGGACTCAAGCATTCTTATGCAAGCACTAGCAGGGGCTAAATAAGCTGAAGTTTTAAGATGTTTGATTACTTTAGCTCCACCTGTTTTTACTTCATTTTCTAAATCATCAAATTCTTCTTCATTTAAAAATTCGCTTATATTTTTATTTTTAACACTTGCGTAAGATTTTACCAAAACCATATCATCATTATGAAAACCAATAAGTCTTGTATCCACACTTGACATTTTGACATTAAGTTTTTTGGCAAGCTCATACTTAAATCTTGCATTGTCTAAAACTCCCGCCATGGCTATAATTTTCTTTGATGAAAAAATCCCGCTTTCATAAAGAGTATTAAGTAGAAAATCCACAGGATTAGTTAAAATAATAAAAAGCGGATCTTCTGTAAAATCTTTAATTTTTTTAGCACAATCAAGCATAATGCTTGTATTCAACTGAAGCAATTCTTCTCTACTTTGCCCATCTTTTCTAGCAAAACCTGCACTAAAAAGTACTATGTCTGAATTTTTAGTATAAGCATAATCTTTAGTGCAAAGCAAATCTATATTTAAATTTAAAGCAGCTATGCTTTGAGTAAGCTCTAATTCTTTTGCGTAAAGCAAATCCTCATTGATATCTACTAAAACAATTTCATTTGCTATTTCTCTTAAAATCAAAGCATAAGCTACGCTTGAGCCTACATTGCCAGCCCCTATAACAGTGATTTTCATCTTTGTCCTATTTTTTCTAAAATAGCGTTAAAAGTTGCACTTGGACGCATGATTTTATTTGCTTTTTCATCATCAAATTTATAATACCCACCCAAATCCACTTTCACACCTTGTGCATCGTTAAATTCGGCTCTGATTTTTTCTTCATTAGAAGAAAGCTCTAGGGCAATATCTTTAAAAAAGCTTTGAAGCTCCATATCACTTGCCTGTCTTGCTAAATGATTTGCAAAATACATTGCTAAATAAAAATGACTTGTTCTATTATCATCTTCTTTAACTTTTCTTGATGGAGCTTTATTATTTTCAAGCCATTCGCCTATAGCCTCATCAAGACATTCTGCTAAAACCTTAGCTTTATGATTGCTACACTTATTTGCATAAAATTCCAAACTTGCTTGCAAAGCCAAAAATTCACCCAAACTATCCCAACGCAGATGATTTTCTTCGACTAATTGTTCTACTTGTTTAGGTGCTGAACCCCCTGCTCCTGTTTCAAACATAGCTCCACCCTTTAACATAGGCACAACAGAAAGCATTTTTGCACTTGTTCCAAGCTCTAAAATAGGAAAAAGATCGGTTAAATAATCCCTTAAAACATTACCCGTGATAGAAATAACATCTTTGCCTTCTCGGATTAACTCTAAACTTCTTAAACAAGCTTCTTTTGGAGTTAAAATGGCTATATTTTTACCCTTTTCTTTTAAACGATTTTGTACCAAAGTTATCATGATTTTATTACTAGCTCTTTTGCTATCTAACCAAAAAATAGCTTCGGCTCCACTAAGTTCTGATCTTTCTATACCTAAATCAATCCAATTTAACACCGCATCAAATTTAGCCTGATTAGCTCTATAAATATCACCTTTTCTAACCTTATGTTCTAATAAAACTTTACCGTTAGAAACTATTTTAAAAGTTCCTTCTTCTTTAGCCACAAAGGTTTTATCGTGCGATCCATATTCTTGAGCTTTTTTAGCCATTAAACCTACATTAGATACACTGCCAAGTTTTGAAGGATTTAAAGTACCATTTTTATGCAAATCTTCAATAACCGCCTCATAAATAGTTGCGTAAGTTTGATCAGGAATTACGGCATTTGTGTCCTTTTCCTTACCTTCCTTATCCCACAATCTTGCGCCATTTTTAAGCATTGCAGGCATAGAAGCATCAACGATAACATCACTTGGAACATGAAGATTTGTAATGCCTTTATCTGAATTTACCATAGAAATATCAGCAGATTTAGCTAAAATTTCATTGTATTTTTTTAGAATTTCATCTTTTTTGCTTGAATTTTCGATTTTACTTAAAAGCTCGCTTAAGCCATTATTTGGATTAATGCCTAATTTTTCAAATTCATCTTGAAATTCGATAAATAATTCTTTAAAAAATACTTTTACCGCATAACCAAAAAGTATAGGATCGCTTACTTTCATCATTGTAGCTTTTAAATGCAAAGAAAAAAGCACATCATCATCTTTACTTGCTTTAATTTCTTTTGCATAAAATTCCTGAAGCTTCTCTACATCCATAAAAGTAGCGTCTAAAATTTCATTTTTTTCAAGCTTTAAACCCTCTTTTAAAATTTCACTTTTACCATTAATGCTTATAAATTCTATATTAGCCACACAATCTTGATCGATTAAAACCGCTTTTTCATTAGAGAAAAAATCCCCTTCTTTCATGTAAGAAACACGAGTTTTTGAGTTTGGATTAAACTCAACCACACGATAAGGATTGTTTTTTGCATAGTCTTTTACCGCTTTTGTTGAACGACGATCTGAATTTCCTTGTCTCAATACAGGATTAACCGCTGAACCTAAAACTTTTTGATATTTTGTTTTAATTTGCAATTCTTCATCATTTTTTGGCTCATCTGGGTAATTTGGTAACATATAACCCTTATCTTGCAATTCTTTAATCACTGCCTTAAGCTGAGGAATAGAAGCTGAAATATTTGGGGTTTTAATAAGATTTGCATCCGATCTTTTGACAAGCTCGCCTAAAAGCTCTAAAGCATCTTCACATCTTTGCTCCTCTTTTAAATACTCACTAAAAGTAGCTAAAATCCTTCCAGATAAAGAAATATCCGAGGTTTTTACTCCTATATACGCCCTACTTAAAAAAGCTTTCACTATAGGCAAAAACGAATAAGTCGCAAGAGCTGGGGACTCATCTGTTAAGGTATAAGTAATTTGCATTTTTAGTCCTTTAAAAACTTATTTTTATTTTCATTTTTAAGTATATTACAAATAAAAAAAAATGCAAGAGTAAGTTTAAAGTTTGTTTTAGTTTTCAAACAAACTTTAAATATTTTTAATTAAGTAAATTAGCAGGAAGTTGTATGATATTTTTAATAAGATTAAAAGGGGTTTTTAGAGTATCTGTTAAAATTTCGGTATGAAATTTAGGGTCATCTATACTTCCATCTATTTTTAAGTTTGTGCTAATTTCTTGATTTTTACCTAAAATTACATAATTTAAAATTGGAACCTTGGATATAGCTTCTGAAGCTGATTTTAAAGTTTTAAGCTCTAAACTAAAATCCACTGTATTTAATCTTAAATTTGCTGATCCTAAACCATATATATCTACACTATCGCCGTTTAAATTAATAGCTGAAACACTTAAAAGATCTTTTTTTCTATTAAAAATAATCTTTCCATCATGTAGGCTTAAACCTTTTTGATTAAAAGTTGGAGATTTAAACATCAATAAACTTGGTACAGTATCAATAAAGGAAATAAGCTGATTTACACCTTTTAAATCCTTCACATAAGTGTTTTTAAAATCGATCTGTCCGTCAAAATACTCCAATCCACTTCCTTTTATACTTAAGTTAAACACTCCATCTTGAACAGCTTGTTTTTGTAAAAACTCATTTAAATAATTATCATCAATATTGCTAACGTTTAAATTTAAATCATTAGAAGAATAATAAAGATCAAATTTTGCATTTCCTCTAGAACCTTTAAGATCCAAAGCATTGCCTTTTAAATCAGCCTCTACCCTATCAAAAGCCAAAGTTTTATTAGAATCTGGCAAAATTAAAGCTACATTTGCTCCACCAAAACTAATATTTTGGGTATTAGTAGAAATATCAAATGTTGAATTTGAAGAGTTGGAATCTTTTCTATAAATATAACTTAAATTTTTCAAATGAATTTCTTTATTATCAGAACTTATTTTAGCACTTGCTGTATCACTTTGAGTATGAATTTCCATAATGCCCTTATTTTTTACAATATCAAAGCTATCATTTTCATAAGGAGTTTGACCGTTGATAAGTAAATTATTTTTAAAATAAGCATCATTAACGCTTGCATTAAAATCTTCGAAATTTAAAGTTTTATAATAAACATTTTTAGCATCGATAAACCCAAACTTTTTAAGCAATGGAGAAAATGAAAATAAAATCTTAGGATTACTAAGATTAGCCTCAAGTCCATCTTTAAAATTTAAAATCAAATTCCACTGAGGAATGCTAATGTTAACATTTTGCGAATAATCTAATTTTACTTCTACATTTTGATTTTTTAAATCTAAAAGCTCCCCATTGTCAAAATAAAGCCTTGAAATCTGAGTATTGAAATTTCCTTGCTGTTTTTGCAAGTCAAATTTAGCATTAAAATCAGCTTTTAAAAAGCCATTTTCAACACTAGCATTTTCTATATTTAAATTATTTTGATTTAATTTTACAAATGCTTTTGTAATATTAAAATCAGCCAAAGAAATACTAGCATTCTCTAAAGCTAAAATACCACTATAAGAAATTTCACCCTTATCATGAAAATCAATTTTAAGCTCTAAATCACTTTTAATTTTTCCGCTTTTTTGATAAAAAGGTAATGAAAAATGATAATCTTCCAAAGCTTTAGCAAGTTTTTCATCAAATTTTAGATTATTAGACTTAATGCGCAAATAAATCCCAGCTTTTTTTTCATCAAATAAATCATATAGATAAACCTTACTAGAACTTAAATCAGCACCATTATAGAAAGCTTTATTAAAGACAAAATCAAGCTTTTGTTTGTTTAAATTTAAATCGAGTTTTGGAATTTCAATAGCATTCATTTTATCATCCAAGCGAACTTTGACATTATTAACATAACCTGATGCACTAATATTGTCTAAATAATAATTATTTTTAGTAAAATCTATAAAGCCCTGCAAATAATCTAAATGATAAAATTCTCCCTTAGCCCTATATGCCATCCAAAGATTTAAACTCTGTGGAAGTTCTATTCTTTTATTAACTCTTTTAAAAATTTCCGTAATATTTCTAATGTTTAAATCTTCTATTTTATAAGCTAAATTTTTATCTTTGTAAGAGATGCTTGCGTTAAAGTCAAGCAATTCTCCACTTGCTCTACCTTGAAAATAATAAAACTCGCTCTTAGCATTGATACTTAAATTTCCATCAATATTTAAATCATAATCTTTTAATAAAAGTTTTTTAATACCAGCTATAAGTTCTTTATTTTGACGCTGTAATGTTAATTTTAAAAACAATAAATCATTATCTATAAAAAATTCATTATCTTTAAATAAAATACGCACATGATTATCTTTTATATTTAAATTTTGTATATCAATCTCTTCAACAAAAGTATATAGATATTTTAAATTTTTTGTTATTTTTAAAATCTCTGTTGAAGCATTATCAGAAGAGTGAGTTTGTGATGAAATTTCGGAATTTTGAGTCTCATTTATAGTGATATTTTTTGCTCGTACAATTAATTTTTTATCTAATTTAATATATAATTGTTCTAATTTTAAAAAATCAAATTGGATACTAGAGATGACAATCCCATTTTTAAGCACTATAAACAAAGCTAATATAAGCACAACAAAAAATACAACAATATATAAAATTTTCTTTTTCATACGCAACTTCTTTTTGATATTTATTTTGGGGATTTTTTATTATCTAACTCAGCCTTTAAAAAGCAATTCTGTGGTATTTATTCCCCAAGGTTCAATTTCTCAAATTATAACATATTTAAAGCAAAATAAATATCAGATGAGTAGTATTGATAAATATATTTTATTTTTTTTAGGACACCCTCAATCAGGCTGGATCAACATAGGTACAAAAGATTTAAATAGAGCTGAATTTCTACATAAACTCACTATTGCTAAAGCAGCACTTCAAACCATTACTCTTATCCCAGGGGAAACAAGTGTAATCTTTTTAGAACAAGCAGCCAAACAACTTGGACTTGATAAAGATATACTTTTAAAAGAATTTCAAGCTCAAGCTCCTTATGATGAAGGAGTTTTTTTACCAGAAACTTATAAAATCCCAAAAGGCATTACAGAAAATCTACTCATTCAAATGCTTTTAAATCATGCTGAAATTTCCAATAAAAAAACTTCTGAGAAAATTTTTGGGGATTATAATCCAAAAAAATGGCACCAATATATCATCATCGCTTCTGTAATACAAAAAGAAGCTGCCAATGAAAATGAAATGCCTATAGTTGCAAGCGTAATTTACAATCGACTTAAAAAAGGTATGAAGCTTCAAATGGATGGAACTTTAAATTATGGAATTTACTCCCATGTAAAAGTTACCCCACAAAGAATAAGACAAGATAATAGCTCTTATAATACCTATAAATTTACAGGATTGCCTAAAGAAGCGGTTTGTAATGTTTCTTTAGCTGCTATTCGTGCAGCTATTTTTCCTTTAAAGACAGATTATTTATATTTTGTGCGTGATAAAAATACTGGAGTTCATATTTTTAACACAAATATAGATGATCACAATAAAGCCATAAATTTACAAAAAGGAAAATAATTTTGATATTTTTATACAAAATAGTTAAATTGGAACAGTATTTGCTTGTTAATATTAAAAATTATAAAAAGGATAAAAAATGATTAACCCATTTAAATCAAAAGAACTAGTTACTGGTGCTTTAGCGGGTAGAAATCTAAGAAATCAACTCATCAATGCCAATCTTGCAAATGTTGATACTCCTTTTTATAAAGCAAGAGATATTGAATTTGAAACAGCTTTGGTAAATCGTGCAAATGAAATTTTTAAAAAAAATGATAATAAAGAATTGCAATTAGCTGTAACTGAAGAAGGACATCAAAAACCTTGGAAATTTCCAGATCCTAGTAAATCTACTATTTACTTAAGAGACGGACATTTAGCAAGAAATGATGCAAATACTGTTGATCTAGATGTGGAAACCACAGAAATGAGTAAAAATACAGTTATGATAACAGCTCTTGATGGAGTTTTAAGAAGACAAAGCAATATCTTTAGTTCTATACTTGATGCAAGCTCTAAATTAAGTTAAAGGTAAATTATGGCATACTTAAGTGATTTTGATATTAGTGGTTATGGTTTAAGTGCTCAACGTTTTAGAATGAATGTTATTAGCTCTAATATAGCTAATGCAAACACTACAAGAACAGCTGAGGGTGGGCCTTATAGAAGACGCGAAGTGATCTTTAAAGCAACAGATTTTGATAAGCTTTTAAATGAGCAAATTAACAAAGATAATAATTTTTTAAAATATGAAAATCCTTTAAATGATCCAAGTTCGCCAGAAGAAGCTAAACCTGCTATTCAAAGTGTTGTAGTGGATAAAGTGGTCAGAGATGACAAAGATTTTCGCATGAAGTATGATCCGAGCCATCCTGATGCAAATGCTGAAGGTTATGTAGCGTATCCAAATGTAAATCCTGTTATTGAAATGGCAGATTTGATTGAAGCTACAAGAGCTTATCAAGCCAATGTAAGTGCTTTTACAAGTGCAAAAACTATAGCTCAAAGTGCGATTGATTTATTAAGAGGATAATAAAAAATGAACAATATTAATGATTTAAGATTAAATAATAATATTTCAAATACCAACAAAAGTCAAAATTCCACAGGAATTGGTGATGAATTTGCCAAGATGCTTAAAAATGAAATCGATGATTTAAATAAAGCACAAGAAAGTGGAGAAGCTGCAATGACAGACATTGCCACAGGACAAGTAAAAGATTTACATCAAGCAGCTATAGCTATCACTAAAGCTGAAAGCAGTATGAAATTTATGCTAGAAGTAAGAAATAAAGCGATCAGTGCTTATAAAGAAATCACAAGAACTCAAATTTAAACCCTAATGCAAGAATATAAAAAAAATAGGGTTTCAAAAGTTGCCTTTGCCTACTGCATGGCACTTTTGTTTATGATTATTTTTATCAGCTCTACTTTTTTTCTTACATCAAAACGTCATATACCTAACACTGAAAAAGATCAATACGCTCTTGCTCTAAGAGGATCGATTATAACTAAAGATAATTTTACTATCACAAGTTCTAAACAAATTTATCGCGCTGAAATTGATCTTAGAAGTATCAACAAAGATAAATTTGATCTATTTTTAAAGCTTTTTCAAATTTATAGTGGGATAAGTAACGATCAAATAGCAGATATTAAAAAAAGAATGCAAAATCAAAAAAAACGCTCTTATAATTTTGTTCTTTTACAAAACTTAGATTCCAAGCAAGCAAGCTACCTTAAAGACCTTGCTAAAAAACTTTATATACAAGGCTTTTTCAAAGCTTTTACAAATAATTCTGGAAGAGTTGAAACAAGAGGATTAAATATCATCGAACATGAAGAAGATAGAATTTACATGTCAAAAGATTCTTTTACTCCTATTATCGGTTATACTAAAATGATATTAGATCCAGAAAGTGGAATTTTAAAAAATATAGGAGTTAAAGGTTTAGAAAAATACTACGATGAATGTCTAAGTCCTGTTCAAAATGAAAAAATTCAAGGACTTAAAGATATAGGTGGAAATATTATTTTAAATCTAAATTCACTACAACAAAAAAAGATCAATGGTTGTGATTTATATTTAAATCTTTCTTTGAAACTACAAAAAAGCATAGAAAAAGCCATAGATCAAAGAAATGAGGATTTAAAAGCCAATGAAATCATCGTTGGGGTAATGGAAAGCAAAACAGGTAGAATTTTAGCTTTAGCAAGCTCAAGGCGCTATGACCCGCAAAATCGTGGAAAAGATCTATCAGTTCTTAATGCAAGCGCTATAGAATACGGCTATGAAGCAGGTTCTGTTATCAAACCTTTTATCTTTACAACAGCCTTAAGACTTGGTAAAATAAAAATGGATGAAGTGATTAATACTTATGGCGGTTCTTATAAGCTAGGACGTTTCACCATCAAAGACGATCACAAAATGGACAAAATGACCATGGAGGAAGTTATAAGATATTCTTCAAATATAGGCATGATACAAATTGCTAAAAGACTTAACAATATAGAAATCGTATCAGGACTTAAAATATTTAAATTTGGTGAAAAAAGTGGTATTGACCTACCCTATGAACAAAAAGGAGAAATTCCAAATCCTAAGCGCTTAAGAGATATAGAAAAATCTGTTTTAAGTTATGGTTATGGACTTAAAACGACCTTTATACAACTCCTTGCAGCTTATAATGTTTTCAACAATGATGGGTTTTATATCACACCGCGTTTAGCTGAAAAATTCTATCAAAATGGACGCTTTACAAATCTTGATAATGATGTAAAAAAAGAAAAAATTCTTTCTAGCGAAGCCACTAAAACGATGCAAAATGTTCTTATAAATGTTATAGAAAAAGGAACAGGAAAAAAGGCAATTACACAAGGTATTATTGCAGGAGGTAAAACAGGAACGGCAAGAATAGCCGAAAGACAAGGTTACACCTCAAATCGCTACAATGCATCCTTTTTTGGTTTTGCAAATGATTTAAATCACGCCTATACCATAGGAGTTCTCGTAAGACATCCTACTAAACCTTATAGTTATTATGCTGCACAAAGTGCTTTGCCTATGTTTAAAGATGTTGTTGATATTTTAATCAATGAAGAATTTCTAACGCCTATACAAGACAATAACCAAACTAGCACAAACAACTAGTTTGATATATCTTTAGAAAATATCACCTCAACAGCACCTATAAGTTCTTCAGCAATCTTAGCAGCAAAAGTTGTATCATTAAGTATTGAAATTCCTTCAGCTGTTGTGATTTTTCTTACTGAAATAAGATGTTCAACATTGCTCAAGGTTAAAGTATCGATTTCTTTTAAAATTTCTTTTCCTTTTTGAAGATTTTTAATAATCAAATAAAGCTTTTCACGATCTTCAACCACTCTAAGCTCTTCGATACTTCTTAAAAGCTCTCCTAAATTCGATCTAATTTTATTATACTCTAAAGCCAAAAATTCATTAGAAGAACTAGAATATTTCTTAATATTTGCTTGGATAATTTTTAAATTTTTAGTTGTTTCGACTAAATTTTTAGCTGCCATCTTAAAGGTAAAAATTTTATGATTCTTTGTTTCATCGTTAATATAAACTTGTGCTTTAGTTGAAAAATCAATAATAGCTTCAAAAAGAACCTTTATCCTAGTTTGATACAAATAGTCCAAATCCACATTTTTACTAAACCACCTTTTATTTTCTAAAATTTCTTTAAAACTTTTATCACTTTGTATATCTTTACGACTAAAACCTATAGCATGAGCAACAATTGCATAGGTATTGTTATAAAGATGCTCGCTTTCTTTCCTTAAAGCTTCGATGGCTGTGTCACTAAACTTAACCAAACTACTATCAAGATATAAAGGCTTGTCTTTATTCTTATCTTTAGGAGCTTTTACTATCTTATTTAAAAAAAGAACAATTTGAGGAGTAAAGAATGAAAAAAGCACAACACCAATTAAATTAAACAAAGTGTGAAATAATGCTACTTTCAAAGCTATATCTTCTATGTTTAATGCAATGGATAAAAAATTAAGAAAATGTATAAAATAAGGAAAAATAAGCACTATTAAAAAAGCTATACCAAAATTAAAAATACAATTTGCAAACGCTAATTTCTTTCCTTCAATATTGGTACTTAAAGAAGCTAAAACAGCCGTTACAACCCCTCCAACACTAGTACCTAAAGTTGCTGCTAAGGAATTTTCCAAACTGATTTGTCCAGCAAGTAAAGCAGCAACAATAATAGCCATTGTAGCTGTGCTTGATTGTATAACTCCTGTAAGCAAAGCACCTAATCCTAAAAAAACAAAAACTCCTTTAAAACCAGCAAAATCAAAGCGAGAAAGATCAATTATATGTTTAAAATTTTCAAAACCACTTTTAATATAATCCACACCCAAAAAGAAAAATCCTATACCAATAAAAATATTACCCAAACCCTTTAAAACACTATCTTTTTGAAAGAAAAATAATACTCCAATAATCAAAAGTGGGATAGCTAACATTGAAATTTTAATATTTGTCAAACCAACAATCAGCCAAGAACTTGCCGTATTTCCTAAATTTGCTCCAAAAATAATCCCTATGCCCGCACCTAAAGAAATAAGCCCTGCACTCAAAAAAGAAATCGTAATAATAGAAACTAAAGTTGAAGATTGCATAATTAAAGTACTTAAAGTACCAAAAAGTATACTTTTTATCTTTGTATCAGTTGACTTTGCTAAAATTTTTTCAAGCAAACCACCACTAAAAGCTTTAAAACCTATACCTAAATTAGTCATTCCAATAAGAAGTATTGCCACTCCTGCTAAAAGATTGGCAAGCTCGTCATAACGAATTAAAATAAAAATCAGAACTAAAGTAAAAATGCTCCATGAAATAAATTTAAAATATTTTAAAGAATTTCTTTCCTCTTGCAATACCTAACCTTTTAATTTTTCAAATTCATTCATCAGAAATTCTCTTAAATTTTCAGCTTCTTCTTCGCCTTTTTCTAGATACTCAAGTAATAAATTTTCTAATTCTTTTAAAAAAGAAAAAAGTTCATTTTGCCAGATACTATCGTTTTTATTACTCAAATTCATGGTTTGTATGAAAGTCAGCTCCCTGCTTAAATCCCCAAGTTTTTCTAAAAATTCATCTTTTTGATCAGAAATTTTTAATGCTAAATTAGCATTTTGGATATTTTCTTTAAATTCTCTGATTTTTTCATCGATTAAATCACAAAATTTCGGATAAATATCCATTTTAATAGGCTCTAAAAGAGTTCGCTCATCTATATTTAAAGTAAGCTTTTTAACAGCAAAATAAAGAGCTAAAAAAGACAAAGCTGCTATGAGTAAATAAATTCCTAGCATTAATAACCCTTAAGGGCTAGCATTCCGCCATCTAAATTGATGCTTTCAAGTCCCAATTTTTCAGCTATAAATTCAGCTGCAACCATGCTTCTATGACCACTACGACAAATAAAAGCAAGTTTTTTATTTTCATCTCTTTTGCTTTGAAATTCATCTAAAAATTTAGCATTTAAAAGCCCTTGATTATCATATAAAGCTACACATTGCGCATTAGGTAAAATGCCTTCTTCCCATTCTAAAGGAGTACGCACATCAAAAATTTGATATGCGTTTAAATCTTGCTTTGTCCAAAGACTCGCAGGGATATTTTCTATCATGAAAAAGCCTTGTTGATGATTTTTGTAAGGCTTGCATTAAATTCAGCAGGATTATCCACACCCATACCTTCGCTTAGTTTTGCCATATTTAAAACCAAAGTTGCTATATCTGCACTAAAGGTTTCGTTATTTTTAAGACCTGTAAAAATAGCGTGTTTTGGATTGATTTCTAAAATAGGTTTGAAATTTTGTTCTTGACCCATTTGTTTTAAGAGTTGTTGCATAGCAAAATCAGGTTTATTTTTATCATAAACTATACAACTTGGGCTATCTTTTAAACGACTGGTTAGTCTTACATCTTCAACTTGATCTTTTAGAAGTTCTTTAAATTTAGCTACAAGTGGAGCAAAAGTATTTTTTTCTTCATCGCTTAGTTCATTTTTATCTTCTACTTGATTGATGGCTACAAATTTCAAACCTTCAAATTCTAGCATAGGAGTTACTAAAGAATCAATCTCATCGTCCATGAGTAAAACTTCTATATTTTTTTGTTTATACTCTTCAAGTAAAGGAGAGGTTCTTAATAAACTTTCATTATTTCCTGCTATATAAAAAATTTCCTTTTGTTCGCCTTGAAGGTCATTTTTATACTCCTCTAAAGAGCGTAAATTTTCACCTTTAGTGCTTTTATAAAGCATGAGTTTTAAAAGACCATCTTTTTCTCCACCAAAACCATAAAGTCCTTCTTTTAATACCTTGCCAAAGGTTTTAAAGAAAGATAAGTATTTTTCTTTATCATTGTTTTTTAGTTTTTCAAGTTCACCTAAAATCTTTTTAACGCTAGCTTCTTTAACACCTTTTAAAATTTGATTTTCTTGTAAAATTTCACGGCTTACATTAAGTGGTAAATCTTCTACATCGATAATCCCACGCACAAAACGCAAATAAGTTGGTAAAAGTTCTTTATCGTCATCACTGATAAATACGCGTTTTACATAAAGTTTTAAGCCACTTTGATAATCCACACGGAATAAATCAAAAGGTGCATTTTGTGGTATGAAAAATAAAGAATTGTATTCTAATTTTCCTTCGCTTTTAGTGTGAAGATAAAGTAAAGGTTTGTTTGAATCATGAAAATTTTGCTCATAAAATCTTTCATAATCTTCTGCTTTAAGGCTTGATTTTTGCATTCTCCATAAAGCATTGGCTTTATTGATTTGAGAAATTTTAAGTTCAGTTTTCCCTTCTTCTTCGCCTTCTTTAGCAGGAGTAAATTCTTCTTTTTCCATGAAAATTGGAAATTGAATATGATTAGAATATTTTTCAATAATGCTTTCGATTTTATAAGTATTAGCAAACTCATCATCTTTTAAATATAAAGTAATGCTTGTTCCTTGTTCTTCTTTGTTTGCGTCATCAATCTCATAACCATTTGCATCAGAACTCCAAAGATAAGCTTTATCATCTAAAGCTTTTTTACTTAAAACTTCGATTTTACTAGCCACCATAAAAGCAGAATAAAAACCTACTCCGAATTGTCCTATGAGTTGAGAATCTTTTTTAGCATCACCGCTCAAATTTTCTAAAAAGCTTTTAGTACCGCTTTTTGCTATGGTTCCAAGGTTGTTGATAAGATCATCTTTATCCATACCTATACCATTATCACTAATGCTTAAAGTTTTTTTATCTTTGTCAATTTTGATTTCAATTTTAGGTTCGAATTTTAAGCTTTTATATTTATCATCACTTACGCTCAAAAAATTAAGCTTATCTAAAGCGTCGCTTGCGTTTGAAATAAGTTCTCTTAAAAAAATTTCTTTATTAGAATATAAAGAGTGTATCATAAGCTGTAAAAGCTGATTTACTTCGGTTTGAAATTGCATTTTAATCTCCTTTGTAATTTTTTAAAGTGGTATTTTAGCAAAAAATACAAATTCTAAAGTAAATTTAAAGATTTATTTGAAAATTATAAAACCAAGCCATGTAGCAAATAAGCAAAGAAAGACATTTAAGATAATATTTAACGCAAAATGAAGATAATTTCCACTTTGCAAAAGAAGTAAATTTTGATAAGAAAAAGTAGAAAAAGTTGTAAAAGCTCCTAAAAAACCTGTACTTATAAAGCTTTTAAGTAAAGGAGATAAACCTTTATTTTGTACATAAGAAAACAAAAGTCCTATGATAAAAGAACCCAAAACATTAACAAAAAGAGTTCCAAGGTTGATAGAATAAGGAAAAAATTTATTCACTAAATTAATAGAAAGCATTCTTAATATTGCTCCTATAAATCCCCCAAAACCAACAACTAAAAGGGTATTTAGCAAAGCTTAGCTCTTTCTTGATCGAGTAATTCTTGCATTTTTTTTCTAGTGTTTTCAAGCCATTTGTCATCATTTGTATCGACTAAATCCATACAAATGATTTTAAGCACTCCGCTGCTTGCACTAAAACTTTTTGTGTCTAAAATTTTTGCAGAATCCACAATTAAAATGGGTTGAACTTTAAGATTTAATTTTTCACTTAAAATTTTTGCTCCACTTTGAAATTTAAGCATTTTTTCATTTTTAGATCTAGTTCCTTCTGGAAAAATAGCCAAAACCCTATCTTCGCTAATTCTTTCTTTTGCTTCTTTTAAAACTCGTACCAAATCACGCGGATTTTTTCTATCTATACAAAGAAGTTTTGGTTTTTTCATAGCGACTTTGAAAATAGGAATTTCTCCTAATTCTTTTTTGGCAATCCAGCATAAATTTTTAGGATATAATTCTTCTAAAGCAATGATATCTAAAGCACTTTGATGATTCATTAAAATCATCTGAGCTTGTGGATTAAAAGTGCCAATGATTTCTTGTTTATAAGAGATGGTATATCTTTGAAATTTAGCCCAAATTTTGCGGATTTTCCAAAGTGTGTTTTGAGATTTTGTAAAGTAAAAACAAAAAACCACCAAAGCAACGCTTAAAACAAAAAAAATCCAAAAATAAAGAGCTTTAATTTTTTTGTAAATCATCTTTATTAACCCAACCTATTTTTCCATCAGAAAACAGTACTTTAATATAATTTTGTCTTTTGCCTAAAACTTCTACTTTTTCATCTGCATTTGCCGTATAAAAATAAGTTGAAGGCTCTGTAGGTAAAATTTTAGCCCTAGAACCAGCCTTGATAATTGCATTTTGAGTATTGGTATCTACAAGAAAACTAAGCGCAAAACAAACAACTGCCAAAGCCAGAATAATGTAATTTTTTCTCCATACAAATAAAGCTCCAAATAAAACCGCTAAAAACCATAAGGTATATTGTTTATAAATATTTAAGTCTTTATTTACAGGATTTAAATCACTCTGAGTGCTGATCTCATCGTCACTAATTTTTAGTTTTAAATTTATATTTTCAAGCTTTTTACTGTCCTTATTGAAATACGAAAATTCAAAATTTGTTTTACTTAATGGCAAAATAGCATAATAAAAAGCACTAGAAGCATTAAAATCCCCTTTTAAATTTTCAATGCCTTGCTTTTGAATTCCTTCTATAAAAAAGCTTTTAAGATTTGTATTGGTTGCGTTTAGTTCTACCATCATAATGATATTAGCATCATCAAAATAACTCGCTTTAACTTTTTTAATTTCCAAAGAACTTGCCACAAGGTGTGAAAAATCTTTATTGGATAAAGTATTTTCAAATTTGATAGGATTAAGATTGATATCGGCCTCTTGAAAAGCTTCATTATTTCTAAGAAGTTTGATAGAAATTTTACTCAAACTAGCATTTGAATTTTTGGCTTCAAACCATAAAGTTGTTTTATATTCGTTATTGATAAATTCCCATTTTGCATCTGGATTTAAAAAAGATAAGTTAGTTTTTTCTACGCTTATGTTAAAATCAAATTTTGTATTTTCCGTAGTGCGAGCATAGATCGTAATAGGAAAAACTTCTCCAACATATACCCTACTTGGATATTCATCATTTGTAAGAACCAAACTCCCTTTAGCTATAAAAGGATCATCTACATTGCTTTCAAAGTCATTATTTTCATCGCTTGGCGGAATATTTTGATAAATTTTTTGTTCTTCTTGGGGTAATTTTTGTAATTCTTTTTGCATATTTTCATCTTGGCCGCTAAATACAGAAATTTCACCTCTGCCGAACAATACAACAACACTAAAAACTAAAGTTAATAAAATTTTCAAAATAAAAAGCCTTTAAGCATTTTCAAACCTAGATCATTACCTAGAACTTTTTCACAAGCACGCTCAGGATGTGGCATGAGTCCAAAGATTTTTTTGTTTTCATCACAAATTCCTGCGATATCAAATACAGAACCATTTGGATTTGACTCGTATTTTAGAGTAATAAGATCTTTATCTTGCAATTCTTTTAAAGTAGCCTCATCAGCGTAATAATTTCCCTCTCCATGGGCAATTGGTAAATTAATAATTTCATCTTTTTTGAAATTTTTCAAAAAGGCATTATCATTAGAAACTACTCTTAAATTTTGGTTTTTTGAGATAAAGCTAAGATTGTTGTTATGCTTCATTGCACCTTTTAAAAGACCGCTTTCAAGTAAAATTTGAAAACCATTGCAAATACCTAAGATATATCCTCCCTTTTTTGCATGATTAAAAACACCTTGCATAACAGGAGCAAGTTTTGCAATAGCTGCACATCTTAGATAATCTCCATAAGAAAATCCGCCTGGCAAAACAACTAAATCTGCATCAAATTCTTTTTCTTCATGCCAAACAATCTGCGTTTTTACTCCAAGTTTTTCAAAGGCATAAGCTGTATCAAATTCACAATTTGTCCCTGGAAATCTAATAATAGCAACTTTCATTTTACTCTTTCTCAATTACAAGCTCATAATCTTCAATGACGCTATTTACCAACAACTCTTCACACATTTTTTTTACTTGTTCTTTGGATAATTTTTCATCTTTCTCATCAAGAGAAATTTTGATTTGTTTTGCTATTTTTACTTCTTTTACGCTATTAAAATTTAAAGAATGCAAAGCTTTTTCCACCGCTTTGCCCTGTGGATCTAAAACCCCATTTTTTAAAGAAATATTTACAATAACTTCCATATTTTTCCTTAATTTAATATTCTTTTTAAAACTTCTTCATAAGCCATTTTTACATTACCTAGATCTTGACGAAATCTATCTTTGTCTAATTTTTCATTACTAAATTTATCCCAAAATCTACAACTATCAGGACTTATTTCATCAGCTAAAACAAGCTCATTATCTTTAGTTAAACCCAGTTCGATTTTAAAGTCAATCAGCCTTAAATTCTTATTGTCAAAAAATGGAGTTAAAATAGAGTTAATCTTTCTAGCTATATTTTTAATTTCACTAATTTGAGCTTCATTTTGCACTAAATTTAAAATCAAACAATGCTCATCATTGATAAAAGGATCGCCTAAGGCATCATCTTTAAGACAAAATTCCACCAAAGCAAAAGGTAGTACAGTGCCATCTTTAATGCCCAGTCTTTTTGTAAGAGAACCTGTTGCAACATTGCGTACTATAACTTCAATAGGAACAATTTTACATTTTTTAACCACTTGTTCTGTATCGCTTATAGTTTCTACCAAATGGGTTTTAATCCCATTTTTTTCAAGCAAATGAAAAATTTCGGTACTGATTTTACAGTTTAATGCGCCTTTTCCACTTTCATTGCCTCTTTTTTCTGCATTAAAAGCAGTTAAATCATCTTTAAACTCACTAATTAGTAAATTTTCATCATCAGTTTTGAAAAGTTTTTTACCTTTTCCTTCGTAGAGCATTTCTTTTTTTGTCATTTTATTGTCCTTGTTTGATATTTAAAATTTTAATAGTATCAATAGCTGATTTTAACTGTGCGTCATCATTGATTTGTTTTTGACTGATTAGATTTTTATTGTCTTTATTTTCTTGTTTATCTTCTTTTTTATTTTTATCTATTTTTTCAAGCTCACTTTCTAAATGTTGTTTTAAGTCGCTTTCTTTTATAGAAAAACCATCTTCTTGAGTATTTACTTTACCTGGAAAAACTTCAATATCAGGTTTTACACCCACTGCTTGAATAGTACGGCCGCTTGGAAGATAATATCTTGCAATAGTAAGCCTTAAAGCTTCAGTTTTATTAATAGGTATGATTTGTTGAACACTACCTTTTCCAAAAGTATTTTCACCCACAATAACACCGCGTTTAAGATCTTGCAAAGCTCCACTTACGATTTCACTTGCACTAGCACTTCCACCATTTACAAGCACAACCAAAGAAGCATTAGAAATTTTGTTTTTAGGATCGGCTTTATATTCTTGATTTTCACTTGCGATGCGTCCTTTTTGAGAAACAATAACACCTTTATCTACAAATAAATTTACAAGTCCTATAGCTTGATTTAAAAGTCCACCAGGATTATTTCTAAGATCTAAAATAACCCCTTTAACATTAGGATATTTTTTAAGTTCTTTACTTGCCACATCTACAACATTTTTATCAAAATTTGTAACTCTAAGATAAAGAATGTTTTCATTTTCTATCATTTTTGTATAAACACTTTCTATCTTAATAATTTCTCTTGTAAGCGTAACATCAAAAGGTTTTGTTGCACCTTTTCTAAAGATGGTTAAAGTGATTTGAGTTTTTGGCTTACCACGCATTTTATCCACAGCATCATTGAGATTAATTCCCAAAGTGGCCTCATCATTAATTTTTAAAATAATATCTCCTGATTTTATCCCTGCTTTATCTGCTGGTGTTCCTTCTATAGGAGAAACAACTGTTAAAGCACCATCTTTCATACCTACGGTTATACCAAGGCCACCAAATTCACCATTGGTTTGAATTTTCATATCATTAAAATCTTTTTCATTTAAAAAAGAAGAATGCGCATCAAGATTGCTTAAAAGTCCTGATAAAGATTTATCCACCAAATCGCTGATATTTTGATCATCCACATAATATTGCTCTACTATGGCAAGAGTTTTTGTAAGCTTATCTAAAGCTTCTAGGCGTTTTTGAACCTGCTCTTCTTTTTGATCAACTTTAGCTTGTAAATGACTCGTTAAAAATAGACATAAAATAAAAGTAGTGGCAAAGCCTGCAAGACCTGCAAAAAATCGTTTTGTTTTCAAAATAAGCTCCATTATTGAGTTTTAGTTTAAAGAGTAAATTTTAATAAAAATTACTTAAAACTTCGTAAATAAATTTAAATTCTTAAAAATATGTTAAAATAGACTAAAAATTCCAAAAAGAAAGTTAATACAATGTGCCAAGAAAAACATACTCATACACATTCTCAAAAACATCTTAAAGCAGTTTGCAATCGTCTAAGTAGAACTATAGGGCATTTAAGTGCTATTAAAAGAATGGTTGAAAATGACAAAGACTGTAGTGAAATTTTAATCCAGCTTGCTGCCGTAAAAGCCGAAGTTAACAATACCGCAAAAGTAGTTTTAAAAGAACATTTAGCTCATTGTATGGTACATGCTATAGAAGAAAATGATATTCAAAGCATAGAAGAATTAAACAAGGCTATAGATATGTTTATGAAATAATCTAAAATTAGTCATTTGTCCTATTATTTAAAAAATTTTACTCAATTAACTTGACATTATATGACTAAAGTTATATAATGCCAAGTATATAAACCAAATAAAGGATAAAACATGGCAAATATACAAGATTTTTTAACTGATAATATGCTTTCAAACCTTGAAAGTGCAGCATCTTTAGCTATACATTCTAAAAATACCGAAGTCGTATCTTTGCACCTTTTATGGGCTTTAAGCGTAGATAGTACAAGTATTTTAAATCAAATTTTAAATAAATTAAATATTTCTAAAGAAGCCTTAGAGCTTGAAATTAAAAGCAGAATTTCAAAACTTGCAATGAGTTCAAATGTAAACCGTGAAAATATACGCTTTTCCAATGAACTTATAAATTCATTAGAAAATGCTAAAGGATTGATGAGTGCTAATGGAGATAGTTATTTAAGTGTGGATACTTGGCTTATAAGTGAAAGTCAAAAAAGTCCTATTAAAGAAATTTTAGCGCAATTTTTAGATTTAAGAGAATTTCAAAAAGAGCTTGAAAGTCTAAGGGCAGGACGCAAAATAGATAGCAAAACAAGCGATGAAACCTTAGATAGCTTAAATAAATTTGGTATAGATTTAACCTTAAAAGCAAGTGAGGGTAAACTTGATCCTGTTATAGGTAGAGAAGAAGAAATCGAACGCTTGATGCAAATTTTAATACGTAAAACCAAAAATAACCCTATACTTTTAGGTGAACCAGGTGTAGGAAAAACAGCTATAGTAGAAGCTTTAGCGCAAAGAATTATCAAAAAAGATGTTCCAAAATCTTTACAAAATAAAAAAGTCATCGCTCTTGATATGAGTGCTTTAATTGCAGGCGCAAAATACAGAGGAGAATTTGAAGATAGATTAAAAGCTGTGGTTAATGAAGTGATAAAAAGTGAAAATATCATTCTTTTTATCGATGAAATTCACACTATAGTAGGTGCTGGAGCGAGTGAAGGCAGTATGGATGCGGCAAATATTTTAAAACCCGCTCTTGCAAGAGGTGAACTCCATACCATAGGCGCAACTACTTTAAAAGAATATCGTAAATATTTTGAAAAAGATGCAGCCTTGCAGCGCCGTTTTCAGCCTGTAAATGTAGGTGAGCCAAGTGTTAATGAGGCTTTGGCTATGTTAAGGGGTATAAAAGAAAAGCTTGAAATTCATCATAATGTAACCATAAATGATAGTGCTTTAGTAGCCGCGGCTAAACTTTCAAAGCGTTATATAGCAGATCGTTTTTTACCTGATAAGGCTATTGATTTAATCGATGAAGCTGCAGCTGAACTGAAAATGCAAATTGAAAGCGAACCAAGTTCTTTAAGAAAAGTACGCAAAGATATAGAAACTTTAGAAGTTGAAAATGAAGCTTTAAAAATGGAAAATGATGAGAAAAATCAAAAAAGACTCGATGAAATCACAAAAGAACTAGCTAATTTAAAAGAAAAACAAAATGCCCTAAATTCACAGTTTGAAAATGAAAAAAGTGTTTTTGATGATATAAGCACTAAGAAAAAAGAAATTGATCTACTTAAAAATGAAGCTTCTTTAGCTAAAGCTAGAGGTGAATTTCAAAAAGCAGCCGAGCTAGAATATGGAAAAATTCCAAGTCTTGAAAAAGAAGTAGAAATTTTAGAAGATAAATGGAAAAAAATGAGCGAAAATGGAGTTTTACTTAAAAATCAAGTAGATGAGGATTTGGTTGCTGGAATTTTAAGCAAATGGACAGGTATTAGCGTGCAAAAAATGCTAACCTCTGAAAAACAAAAATTCTTAGAAGTGGAAAAACATTTAAAAGAAAGTGTCATAGGACAAGATAAGGCCTTAAGTGCTTTAGCTAGAGCCATTAAACGCAACAAAGCAGGACTTAATGCGGACAATAAACCTATAGGAAGCTTTTTATTTTTAGGGCCAACAGGGGTAGGAAAAACACAATCAGCTAAAGCTTTGGCGAAATTTTTATTTGATGATGAAAAAGCAATGATTCGCTTTGATATGAGTGAATTTATGGAAAAACATAGTGTTTCAAGACTCTTAGGTGCGCCTCCAGGATACATAGGGCATGAAGAAGGTGGAGAGCTTACTGAAGCTGTACGAAGAAAACCTTATAGCGTGCTTTTGTTTGATGAAGTTGAAAAAGCGCATAAAGATGTATTTAATGTGCTTTTAGGAATTTTAGATGATGGTAGAGCAACCGATAGCAAAGGTGTAACAGTGGATTTTAAAAATACCATTATCATTTTAACTTCTAATATCGCCTCAAGTGCTATTATGAATTTAAGTGGAAAAGAACAAGAAGATGCGGTAAAAAATGAGTTAAAAAATTTCTTTAAACCTGAGTTTTTAAACCGCTTAGATGATATTATCACCTTTAATCCACTTGGAAAAGATGAAGCTTATGAAATAGTCAAGCTTTTATTTAAAGATTTACAAATGAGCTTAGAAAACAAGGGGATAAAAGCAAGTTTAAGCGAAAATGCAGCCCTTTTAATCGCTAAAGATGGTTTTGATCCTGATTTTGGTGCTAGACCTTTAAGAAGAGCTATTTATGATCTTATAGAAGATAAATTAAGCGATATGATACTTGCTGATGAACTTCATGAAAATGATAGCATTATCATTGATGCAAAAGATGATGAAATAATCATCAAAAAAGCTTAATCATTTTGAAAGTAGAAAGGAACTACTTTCAAAATATAATCTCACTTTCATTAAATTTCATATTTGCTTTTGGTAATGGTGATTTGGTGGTATAATAAGCACTTTCTCCTTTGTAATTTCCACGATAAACTCCATTAGGAATGCTAAATTTTCTAGTTGTATCAGGGAATTTTTCTATATATTGAGTTAAAAATTCTCTAAACACAGGAGCAGCCGTTCTAGCACCACCTTCTGTATAACGCATAGGCTTGTTGTTATCATTTCCATACCAAATGATTGCTTCTATTTCAGGCGTAAGTCCACAAAACCAAGCATCAACACTTTTATTCGTTGTTCCTGTTTTTCCTGCTATTTCTATATCTTTTACTCTTGCATTACGCCCTGTGCCTTTTTCAACAACATTTCTCATCATATCTAAAACCAGAAAACTTTGCGCTTCATTGCTGACTTTACGCTCATTTGAGTTAAATTCCATGATGGTTTTACCGGTTTTATCCTGAACTTGTCTGATAATTTGAGGATCTTTAATTATACCATAGTTCCCAAACATGGTATAAAATTTCGAATACTCCAAAGGAGAAATACCAAAACTTCCCAATACGATTGATAAATTAGGCGGTATATCTTTAAATCCAAATTCCATTAGTTTAGAGTAAAGAACATCAAGCCCCATATCAAGTGCGAGATTAATGGTAGCTAAATTTCTTGATCTTGTTAAAGCTTCTTTTAAGGTAATTAAACCTAAAAATTTACCCCCTTCATTTTTAGGTTTCCAATCCTCATTATTACCCGCTCCACCTTCAAAAATTCTAGAAATATCAGCAATTTCACTCATAGGCGAATATCCTAAATTAATCGCCACTTGATACACAAAAGGTTTAAAAGAGCTTCCAGGTTGACGCATACTTTGAGTAGCACGGTTATAATTACTTTTTTCATAATCAACCCCACCTACCAAAGCTAAAACATCACCACTTTGATGATTTACCACGACCATGGCTCCGTTTAAAGTGCTTAAATTTGCATCTTTATCGCGTTTTACTATCTCATCATAACCAAATTTCAAAGCATTCTGCGCCATATTTTGAACATCTAAGTCTATATTTAAAATGATTTTATATCCACCTGTTTTTAAGTCTTTGATATTAGGGCTTAATTGTTTAATCACTTCATCTACGACATAAGGAGCAGTATTTTGAGTAAGCGTATCATCATAAACTTGCGGAATTTCTTTGATGGCCGTATCATAATCTGCTTTTGAAATCCAACCTAGATTATACATTCTTGAAATAACATTATTTGCTCTTGAAATGGAAAGATCTAAATGCTTTGTAGGATCATAACTGCTAGGTGCTTTTGGCATACCTACTAGCATAGCAATCTCTTTAAGGCTTAATTCATTTAAATTTTTATGAAAATACCCCAAAGCTGCGGTTTTTACTCCATAATACCCATGTCCAAAAAAGATAAAATTTAAATATCTTTCTAAAATTTGCTCTTTAGTTAAAATGGTTTCCATTTTATAGGCAAGCAAAGCTTCGCGAATTTTACGTGTAATAGTTCTTTCAGGGGTTAATTCCGTGTTTTTAATAAATTGCTGGGTAAGAGTGGAAGCTCCTTCCATGGTTTTTCCACCGCTTTTTATGATTTTTACAGCAGCTCTAAAAATGGCATCGATATTAACTCCATTATGTTCAAAAAAGCTTGTATCTTCTATAGCAACCAAAGCTTCTATAAGGCGTGGAGGAAGCTCTTCATAAGGAGCGTAAAAACGATGTTGTTCAAAAATATTAGCCACGAGCTTGCCATTTCTATCGTAAATTTGTGTTGTAAGAGGAGGTTTGTATTCTTTAAAAGTATAACCCTCAGTATCAGCACTTGTGAAAAGATAAGCCACATAAATAAATCCAGCTATAAACAAAAGAGTAAAAAATGAAAAAATATATTTTAATATTTTCATAAATAAGCCTTTAAAGTTTGGATATCAAGCCCTAAAGCAGTGCTTAGATTTCCTACTTGTTGGGTGATGAAATTTTGATGAAAACCCTCACACATAATACAACCCGCCTTGCCTTTATAAAGATCATTTTCTACATAATCTCTTAAAGCATTTTCATCAAAATTTTTAAAATAAAGCGTAGTTTTTGAAAGAGAAAAAACTCTTTTTTCAGGTTTTACAAGCAAAAAAGCCGATAAAATACTTGCATACTTTCCATTTTGCAAGGCAAGCATTTCATAAGCTTCTTTTTTATCCTTTGCTTTGGTAAGAATTTTTTCATCTATACAAACTATACTATCTGCAAAAAGCAAATTTTGGTTTTGAAAATCTTTGCCTAAAGTACTTAAAAATTGTCTTTCTTTTTCAAGAACTATTTTTTGAACATATAAAAAAGGTGAAATATTTTTATTTAAATTTTCATCATAATCAAAACTAACTTGCCTAAAATCAATCTTTGCGGTTTTAAGCAAGTTAACCCTTGAAATGGAACTTGAAGCAAGAATTAACATTAAAGTGCTTTTTCTATCGTTTCTAAGCTTTGTTTTAAAGCTTCATCAATTTTGTTTAAATCTTTTCCACCTGCAGTAGCAAAATCATCTCTTCCGCCACCATTTCCACCTAAAATTTGCGCCGCTTCTTTAACTAAAGCTCCTGCTTTTAAAGGCGCATCTTTAACACCAGCTGCTAAAGTGATTTTTTCATCTTTTACTTGGATAAGTAAAATCACCGCTTTAGCAAATTTGTTTTTAAAATCATCAATCATAGCTTTAATATCGCCATTATCTATACGCTTTACGCAAATTTCAACACCTTGGATATTTTTAGAATCAAGCTCGGTTTTACTTGAGTTTTTAAGCTCATTTTTTAAACTTAAAATTTCATTTTTAAGTTTCTTAATCCCGCTTAAAATATCATTATTTTTAAGCTCATTTTTTGCTTTAGAAAGTTCTTCAAGTTGATTTTTTACAAATTCTAAAGCCGCTTTAGAAACCACAGCTTCAATGCGTCTAACCCCAGCACTCACACCACTTTCTTTAACTATGTAAAAACTTCCTATTTGAGCAGTATTTTTAACATGAGTTCCTCCGCAAAGTTCCTTGCTTTCACCTAGAGTTAAAACACGCACATTGCCTTGATATTTTTCATTAAACAATGCTATGGCACCGCTTTTTTTAGCTTCTTCTAAAGGCATATTTTCTAATATAGCTTCACTTGAGTTTATAATCATTTCATTCACTCTTTTTTCAATGCTTTCTAGCTCTTCTTTGCTTAAAGCTTTATGATGAGTAAAATCAAATCTTAGTTTATTGCTTTCAACCAAAGATCCTGCTTGGCTTACATGAGAACCTAAAATTTCTCTTAAAGCATGGTGCAAAAGATGAGTAGCTGAGTGGTGGCGTGCGATTTGCTCTCTTTTTTCTGTATCGATTTTTGCATGAACCGTATCGCCAACTTTTAGTTCTTCACCTGCTTTTACAAAGCTAAGATTGAGATTAAAAAACTTTTGCGTATCTAAAACTTCACACTTAGCTATAAACCCACTATCAGCACTTTGCCCCCCACTTGTCGCATAAAAAGGTGTGTTTTCAAGCATCACCCAACCCGCATCTTTAAGGGTAGAAACTTCTTTAAAATCTTCATCTAAAAGGGCTAAAATTTTACTTTCGCATTCTGCTTTTTCATAACCTATGAAATGATTTTCTCCAAATTTTTCAAGCAAGTTTTTAAAATCTCCGCTTGCAGTTTTATCTCCACTTCCTTTCCAAGAAGCCTTAGCGCGTGCTTTTTGCTCATTCATTAAAAGTTCAAATTTTTCTTCATCAACTTTGAGGTTTTTTTCCCTTAGCATATCAGCCGTTAAATCAAGCGGAAAACCATAAGTATCATAAAGCTTAAAGGCTACTTCTCCGCTAAAAATTTCTTTGGTGTTTTTAAGCTCTTCATTAAAAATTTCAATTCCATTTTCTATAGTGCTTAAAAATCTTTCCTCTTCAAGGCGAATTTGTTCTTTTATAAAGTCTTTTTTCTCATTAAGATAGGTATAATGTCCACCCATTAAATCGCATACAACATCAACTAGTTTATACATAAAAGCTTGTTTAAAACCTAGCAAATATCCATGCCTTAAAGCACGACGCAAAATACGACGCAAAACATAGCCTCTGCCTTCTTTGTCAAAACTTACCCCTTGCGCAAGTAAAAATACACTTGATCTTATATGATCGGCTATTACTCTAAAACTTGCTCCACTTTCATAAACATAAGTTTTATTACAAAGTTTTGAAATTTCATTGATGATTGGCATAAAAAGCGAGCTATCAAAATTACTAAATTTACCTTCTTTAATCGCTGTTACCCTTTCAAGCCCCATTCCTGTATCAATACTTGGTTTTGGCAGTGAGCTAAGCACTCCATCAGCGCTTCTTTCGTATTGCATAAAAACAAGATTCCAGATTTCTAAAAATCTATCTCCATCTCCACCCATATAATCTTCGCTTGAGTTAAAATGCTCTTGTCCTTGGTCATAAAAAATCTCACTACAAGGACCACAAGGACCAGTATCGCCCATTTGCCAGAAATTATCTTTATCGCCAAATTTGTAAATTCTTTCTTTTTGGATGTGTTTTTGCCATAGATTAAAAGCTTCATCATCGTTTTCATGCACGGTTACATAAAGTCTATCTTTAGGTAGTTTTAAAACTTCAGTTACAAATTCCCAAGCATAAGCTATGGCTTGTTCTTTAAAATAATCTCCAAAGCTAAAATTTCCAAGCATTTCAAAAAAAGTATGATGGCGTGCGGTATATCCTACATTATCTAAGTCATTGTGTTTTCCACCTGCTCTTATACAAGTTTGACAGCTTGTTTTGCGTGGAGGGTTTGGGCGTGGAATTTCTCCTGTAAATATACTTTTAAAAGGCACCATACCCGCATTAGTAAAAAGTAAAGTTGCATCATCAGGAACTAAAGGACTTGACGGGGTTATCTCATGTCCTTTTGATGCAAAAAAATCCAAATAAGCTTTTCTAATATCCATGAATTTTCCTAAAGAAATTTTTATAAAAACATATCATACCAAAATTACTTTAAATTAAGTAAAACTAAAATACAATAAACATTTTTATTTAATTTTATTTCTCTAAGGTTTTTTATGAATTTTATCAATCTTCAAGCCCAATATCTCGCATACAAAGATGAAATCAATACTGAAATTGAAAGTGTTTTATCAAGCTCTTCTTTTATAGGCGGTGCAAAGCTTAACGAATTTGAGCAAAATTTAGCTCATTTTTTAGGTGTTAAACACGCTATAGGTTGTTCAAGTGGAACCAGTGCTTTATATCTTGCCTTAAGAGCCTTAGATATTGGCAAAGATGATGAAGTTATAGTGCCTAGTTTTACTTTCATAGCAACAGCTGAAGTTGTGGCCTTAACAGGCGCAAAACCTGTTTTTGTAGATATAAATTTATCAAATTACAATCTTGATTTTGAAGCAGTGCAAAAAGCAATAACCCCAAAAACTAAAGCTGTTATAGCAGTAAGTATGTTTGGACAAATGAGTGATTTAAGGGCTTTAGAAGAAATTTTAAAAGATAAAAATATCACTTTGATCGAAGATGGTGCACAAAGTTTTGGTGCAAGTTTCAAAGGAGAAAAATCCTGCTCTATAGCTAAAATTTCATGCACAAGCTTTTTTCCTTCAAAACCTTTGGGAGCTTATGGCGATGGTGGGGCTATTTTTTGCCATGATGATGAAATTGCTAAAAAAATAAGAATTTTACTCAATCACGGACAAACTCAGCGTTATAAACATGAATTTATAGGTATAAATGGACGCCTTGACACCTTGCAAGCGGCGATTTTAAATGTTAAGTTAAAATACCTAGAAAAAGAATTAGACAAAAGACAAAAATTAGCACAAACTTATAATGCAAATTTAAAAAACTGCCAAATTCCACAAATTGATCCAAATGCTTTTAGCGCTTATGCGCAATACAGCGTTTTAGTTGAAGATAGAGCTAGTGTATTGCAAAAATTCGAAAAAACTAATATACCTTATGCTATACACTATCCAACCCCTTTGCATAAACAACCTTGCTTTAGTGAGTTTTCAAATTTAGAACTTAAAAATTCAGAATATGCAAGCAAACACATCTTATCTTTGCCTTTTTCACCTTTTTTAAGTGAAGAAGAGCAAGAGCAAGTTATTTGTATTTTTAAAGATTAATTCCATGAAAATAGGTATCATAGGCCTTGGAAAAATGGGGCAAAACCACTTAAATGAACTTAGTAAAAATTCTCATTTTAAACTTAATGCACTTTTTGATCTTTGCAAAAATCCAAATCTAAATATTTTTGATGATATTTTTTATGATGATTTGGATAAATTTTTAAATCAAAATAATGATATTATCATCATAGCAACACCTACAAATTCACATTTAGCAATAGCAAAAAAAATTTTTAAACAATGCAAATGCGTTTTAATCGAAAAGCCTTTAGCTCTAAATTTAAAAGAAATAGACGAAATTTCAAATTTAGCTAAAGAATACAGCGTAAAAGTAGGCGTAGGTTTTTGTGAAAGATTTAATCCTGCGGTTTTAGCCCTAAAAAAAGAGCTTGAAAATGAAGAAATTATCAGCATTAACATACAAAGATTTTCACCCTACCCGCAAAGAATCGGCGATGTAGGAATTTTGCAAGATTTGGCTGTGCATGATCTTGATTTGCTTTGTTTTTTAAGCAAACAAGAAATAACAAAAACCAATTTGCTTAAAAAATACACCCAAGATCAAACAAGAGAAAGTGAAAGCATTATTCTATGTGGGCTTGAAAAATGTATTGCTAGCATACATCAAAGTTGGAATAGCACACAAAAACTAAGAAAAATTCATCTTATTACTAAAAATCATTTTTATGAAGCCAATTTAAATGATTTTTCTTTATTAAAAGATGGAAATTTTATAGAACTTACTCAACAAAGTCCACTTTTTTCAGAACACGAAGCTTTGTTAAAACTTATCGATAATCAACCCAATCATCTAGCCAGCACGAGCGATGCTTACAAAGTTCAAGAAATTTTAGAAAGGTTTGCGTGAAATTAGTTTTATTTTTAAATATGGGCGGAGCTACAAATTTACAAGATTGTGAAGTTTTTTTAAAAAATATGTTTAATGATCCTTATATTTTAGGAATCAAAAATCGATTTTTAAGAAAATTTGTAGCATGGATCATAACAAAGGCTCGCGTTAAAGCCATGCAAGAAAACTATAGAAAAATGGGTGGAAAATCCCCTTTAAACGAACTTACTCAAAGCCTGTGTAATAAACTTAATTTAAAACAAGATGAATTTAAATTTGATTTTGTAAATCTTTATGTGCCTCCTTTTGCCACAGAAATTTTGCAAAAATACACTTTAAATGAAAATGATGAAATTATTCTTTTTCCACTTTATCCGCACCATTCTTGCACCACAGTAACTTCATCTTTAGAAGTTCTGCAAAATGAAATTTCAAAGCAAAAAATTCAAGCAAAAGTAAAAACTATAGATATTTTTTACAAAAATGAGCTTTATAATGAGATGATAGTTTCGCACATTTTGGATAAAAAAAGTAAATTTGATGCCAAAATTTTGATTTTTTCAGCGCATTCTTTACCACAAAGCATTATTGATAAGGGTGATTTATACGAAAAGCATGTAAATAATCATGTAGAAATTTTAAAAGAAAAATTAAAAGATCATTTTGATGAATTTATTTTAGCTTATCAGTCCAAACTAGGCCCTGTAAAATGGCTTGAACCAAATACAAGCGATATTTTGGCAAATTTAAACGATAAAGCTTTGATTTATCCTATTTCTTTTTGCATTGATTGTTCTGAAACGATTTTTGAACTAGGTATGGAGTATAAACATTTAGCAAAATGTGATTATGATTTAATAAGTTGTCCTAATGATAGTGATGAATTTATGGAATTTATTTTAAAATATTTATCTGATCTTAACCAAGAATGAATTTGAGACCCTTGTCTATCATTTTTTTAAAGATTAACAAGGACTTTTTGGTAAAAATTTAGTTGACTAAGCCAAAGTATAAGCTTTTTCTCCGCGCAAACTCACATCTAAGCCTTTTTGTTCTACTTCTTCTTTCGCTCTTAAGTCTACAAAATAAGAAATGATCTTAAAAATAATAAAGCTTATGAGAGCTGAAAAACATACAAATCATAATAGCAAGAATTTGCTCTTTTAAAAGCTCTAAACTTCCACTGATAAAAAATCTCGCCAAGCGCATTTTAAGCAATCACATTAGGATTTACTTTAGCACTTGCAAAAAGCCCTGTAGCAATTCCTCCCCAAACACCTCCGATTCCGTGTAAAGAAAAAGTATCTAAAGAATCATCCCATTTGAGTTTGTATTTAATAAAACTCAAACCAAAATAACAAAATACAGAAAGACAAAGCTCCTATAACAAGAGAAGCATAAATATCTACATAACCGCAAGCTGGAGTAATCCCTACAAGCCCGCTAAGTCCACCTAAAATAGTCAGTTTTTATGGATGAGCCACTCAAGCACTACCTAAGATAAAAAGCCACAAGCTGCTGATATAATACTTAACTATAAAAGCATTGATAGTATTACCATTCATTTCACCAACGCTTCCAGCATTAAAACCCAGCCATCCTATAAAAAGCAAAATCGCACCTAAGAAAGCATAAGAATAGAATGCGCGTTTTTATCCTCATCATCGCTTTTTCCAGCACCCACCATCAAAGCTCCTACAAGTCCAGCAACCCCAGAGCCAATATGCACAACACCATCCCCAGTAAAATCAAGACTTCCTCTTTTAAGCAAAAACCCCTCGCTACTCCGAATCATATGCACTAACACATCATAAAATAAAGTACTCCAAAAAAGCAAAAATATCACCAAAACACCCAGTTTATTTCTTCCTACCAAAGAGCCTGTTATGATGTCAGATGCAATAAGTGCAAACATCATTTAAAAAATCACAAAAAGAATATTTAGAACACCTGAAGCATTGTATCCGCTAATACCCTTTAAGAGAAAATTCTCGAAATTTCCTACAAGCCAAAGTCCTTCATCTTTACCAAAAGAAAGGCTAAATCCAAGCACTACCCATTGTAAAGTAATGACACTAAAAACAATAAAGCAATTCATTATGGTATTGAATGTATTTTTACTTCTTACCATACCCAAATAAAATATTGCCAAAGCTGGAGTCATAAGCAAAACTAGCAAAGTACACAATACAATAAAACTTGAATTTACCGCATTCGCTTACCTACCCTTGCTTACAAAATATAATTACAAGATAATTATATTTAAAATGATTTAAAAAATATAAATTTAAGAAATATTTTATATATTTTTTTATAAAAATTTATTTTTTTATTTTAAATTACTATAAATAGGGATTTAAAAAATATTTTACTTCTCTATAATTCAAATTTACTAGCATTAAAATAAAAATTTGGGCTAAACTAAAAAACAACAAAGATAAAAAAGGATTATTACAAGATGATGAAGAAAAATTTGATTATTTAATAAAATTATCTAATATTAAAAAAGCAATTACACTTTAAAATGATCTAAAAGCTCTTCTTTAGCTTTAAAAATATCATCGGTATTTAACTCAAGATCAATCTTATCTGGTTTTTTATAAGTTTTATCATAATACTCCAAAAGCATAGCAATAAGCTTTTGCCATTCTTTTTTCTCATAACTTTGAAGCAAATCTTGGCGTAAATTTAAGCTGATATAAGGGCTGATTTTTTGCACGCATTGTTGAAATTTTAAAGGAGTCATTTTTTCTTGATAAATTTTTTGTATTCTTTTAACGCGATTTTCCAAAGAACAAAAACAATAAATTTTAAAAGCCTTTTGCATTTTTTCATAAAATTTCAAAGGTAAGATGATATCCCCTATTTTGCGACTTTCACTTTCTATGAAAGCAAAATTTTCTAAATTTTGCATATTGTGAAAAAGTTTTGCTTCAAAAGCTTTTTGCGTAGGTTGTTTTCCTAAAATATCACCAAAAGACGAGCCTAAATGATTTGCCATTTTTTCTAAATTTATAGCTTGTGGGAGTTGTTCTAAAAGCTCTGTTTTTCCACATCCTGTATTGCCGCAAAGAGCAAAAAAATCAAAATTTATTTCATTTTCAAAATAACGCGTTACAAAAGTTCTATAAGCTTTAAAGCCACCTTTTAAACGCACCACTCTAAAACCAAGCTCACTTAAAATCACTGCGATAGATTTTGAACGCAAACCCCCACGAGAACAATAAATCCCCACCTTTTCTCCTATGCGAAAATTTTGGGTGATTTCTAATATATGTTTAGCGGTATTTTGGCAAATATAACTCGCACCCCTAGCCTTGGCTAAAGCTTGATTCTTCTTATAAATTGTTCCTATTTCTTGATATTCTTCATCATTGAGTGCATAAAAATTTAAAGCTCCTATCAAATGAGAATGCAAAAATTCTCTAGGGCTTCTTGCATCGATTAAAAGAGAGAAATTTTCTTTTTGAAATTCTGTAAATTCAACTTCACTGAGCATTTTTAAAAGCCAAAACAAGTTTTTGATAAACTTGCTCGATATTAGTGCCACAAACCCTAGTTTCTCCTATGGTTGTGATAAAATTTGTATCTCCTGCCCAGCGTGGCACTAGATGATAATGACAATGAAAAGCTATGCCAGCTCCTGCATCTTTGCTTAAATTCATACCGATATTGACCCCATTTGCATGGATTTGCTCTTTTAAAATTTTTACCCCCAAACGCACAAAATGGCTCATTTCTTGCCAAATTTCATCGCTTAAATTTTCTATATGCTCTTCATGTACATAAGGAATCACCATAAAATGCCCCGCAGAATAAGGATAGCGGTTCATCACTCCAAAACAATGCTTTGCTCTAAAAATCACACCTAATTCTTTATCACTTTTGATCTTATTAGTACAATCACAAAATGGACAAACAGTTTTTTCTTTTTCAAAATACTCACTCCGCCATGGTGCATACAAATATTGCATTTTCCCTCCTTAAAGCAAAGCTTTTAAAGCCTTTCCTTCATCTTCCTCACGCATAAAATATTCGCCGATTAAAAAAGCGTCAACGCCTAAATTTTGTAAATGCTCTAAAAATTCTTTATTTTCTAAACCACTTTCTGCGATGATGATTTTTGAATTTGGGATTTGTGGGATAAGCTTTTCGCACAAACTCATATCCATAGTAAAATCCTCTAAATTACGATGATTAATACCGATAATATCCGCTCCAGCAAAAATTGCCTTACTCAAATCCTCTTTATCATGGATCTCAACCAAAGCCTCAAGACCTAAATGTCTTGCAAACTCAAGCAGTTTTTTAAGCTCTTTCATGCTTAGCATTTTAGCGATTAACAATACAAAATCTGCCCCATAAACCAAAGCTTCTAAAATTTGATACTCATCAAAGATAAAATCTTTTCTAAGTAAAGGAATTTGCGTATAACGGCGTATAAGACTTAAGTATTCTAAAGAACCTTTAAAAAAATGTGGCTCAGTCAAAACAGAAATCGCCGTAGCTTTGTTTTTCTCATAATTTAAAGCGATACTCAAAGGATCAAAGTCTTCTCTAATGACTCCCTTGCTAGGGCTTGCTTTTTTTACTTCTGCTATGATTTTAACTTCTTTTTCTACTCTTTTTAAAGCCTTAATCACATCTTTTGGAAAGAAAGGATTTGAAGCTAAAGAACGCCCTAACATATCATAAGGAAGTTTTAGTTTGCGTTCTTTTAAATCTTCTTTTGTTTTTTCAAAAATTTTATCCAATATCATGGTTTTATACACGCCTTTATCGCTTTTATATGAGCTTTGCTCTCATCAGAATTTGCAAATTCTTTATCATCTAATGTTTGCTTTAAGATCTCCCATGCTTGCTTACAATTGCCTAGTTTATAATACCCCCAAGCTAAAGAATCTAAATAATATAAATTCTGTGGATCTTTTTCTAAGGCAAGTTTCACAAGCTGCATGCCTTTTTTAACATCTAAATCGTAATCTATGAGCAAATATCCATAGTAGTTTAAATACAAAGCATTGCTATCTTTATCGATAGCCTGTTTGAATTTTTCTTTTACAGAATCAATAACTTTTGGAGTGATTTTTTTAGCTTCATTTGCAGCTTCAAATTCAAAAACTGCCGCTCGTAGAAGATATTCTTTATTTTTTGTTTTATGATAAAGAGCTAAACTCATTTTTTTAGCATCATCAAAGCGTTTTAAATTCTGATACAAAGCAAGTTTAATATCATCATCTAAATCATACTTCAAAGAAATTTTTAAAGCTTCTTCTGTTTTGCCTTGAGAATTTAAAAGCTCAACCAAAGCCAATGCAAAACTTTTATTTTTGGTAAGTTGATAAAGCTCTTTATATATACTTTTTAAAGCTTCGATATTTTTTTCATCAAAATAAATTTTAGCAAGCAAAACGCAAGTTTTGAGAGTGCAACCATTGGTTTTTCTTGAAAATTCTAAAACATTTTTAATATTTAAAGTATCATTTAAAATCGCATAAATTCCTATGAGTTTAAATAAAATTTCTTCATTTTGCACTTGATTGTAAGCAGATCTATAGTACTTTGTGGCATTTTTTAAATCATTTTTTTTAACCAAAATATCACCATAAAGCTCTAAATTTCTAGGATCGCTATCTTTTTTTGTTAAAAGCTCTTTCATAAGTTTTTGAGCATTATTGATATCATTTGAATTTAAAGCATAAAGAGCACTAAGTCGCTTAAGATTGTCATTTTGATTTAAATAAGACTTTGCTAGATTATTTAACTCTGCTTGCCTGTCAAGACTGTTTGCTAAAGTAAGCAAAAATGCATTTTCTAAAAAATTAGTATTATTATAATCTTGATAAAGACTTAAAAATTCATCTCTGGCTTTTTTGTATTGTTTATAATACTCATAATTATAAGCCTTCATAACCCTTAAATCAAAATCATTGCTTTTATATTTTGTATAATCAGGATAAACAACATTGATTTTTGAACTTCCACAAGCTACCAAAAAAAAGGCTGCTAAGACAAATAACAAATACCTATACATTCTTTTTCTAATTCCTTTTGATGTGTTTTAAAATATCCCCAAAATGGAAAAGTTCTGCATTGTTTTGGACGAAAATCGTAGATACTGCAATTTCTTTTTTGAGTATCAAAAAAAATGCAAGCAAAGCCATCTTCAAATTCGACTTCCTTAAAACTCATTTTAAAGCCCACTTTTCTCAAGTATTTTTCAGCAAATTCTTTGCTTTCTAAATTTAAATGCTTTCTTAATGCTTCTAATTCTTCCTTGCTTGCAAAAATATTGCCACTTTCTCCAGTACAACACTTTCCACCGCATTTCTCACAAGCATTTTCATCAAAAGCATAAGAAAAATTTTTATCAAATATCATAACTTTTTAACCTAAATCTTAAGTGAATTTCTTGCATTTGTTTGCTTAAAATTTCATTTTCATATACAAAAAAAGGAGGTAAAATCTCACAAGGCGATTTTGAACCTTTTTTTACCTGTATCAAAACAAGTCTTGCCTTTTTGTTTTGATGTGTATGTACAAAGCAAAGCTTTGTTATTTTTATTTTCATATCTTTTAAAATAAAACAAATTTCATCTAAAGCTAAAGCTTCATAGCAAAAATACAAAGTACCATTTGGCTTAAGCATAGAATTTGCTTTAGTTAAAAAGCTATGCAAGGGTAAAAATTCCTGAAATTTACTTATAGCTTTATGCTGATCTTCACTCTTGTAAGCTCCTTGTCTATAAAATGGAGGATTGCAAACTATGAAGTCAAATTTTTTTATGCTTTGAAATTGATTGAAATCATCATGAAAAATATCGCCTTGTATTTGGTTGGATTTTAAATTTTTTTCAATCAATTTTATATTTTCTTTTTGAATATCAATCAAAGATAAACTTAAATTTGCAATATTTTTTTTAAGTAAAATACCTATGATACCACAGCCTGCACCTACATCAAAAACAGCGCCTTTAATTCCTTGTTTTAAAATAAAATCAGCTAAAATTAAAGAATCACTATTGTAACGATACCCTTGTGATAATTGTGCTAGCGTAATCAAATCTGACATATATATTTTAATGCGTTGGAATTTTAATGCGTTTTGGAGGTTGTTCTTTAAATATATTTTGTTCTTTTGTTATATTATTATCTTCTTTAAAATTTACTGGGCTTTGTGCTACCAAAAAAGAAATTACAAAAGTTATAAAAAAAGCAATTTTTATCATAATAACACCTCATAAAATGGTGTCCACGGCGAGATTCGAACTCACGGCCTCAAAATTAGGAATTTTGCGCTCTATCCTGCTGAGCTACGAGGACAGAAAGCGGGAAAAATCCCGCTAACAATTTAACCGTTTCTTTTTTTGATGATTTCATCCGCAACATTTTTAGGAACTTCATCATAGTGATCAAATTCCATAGAATAAGTCGCACGACCTTGAGTTTGACTTCTAAGATCAGTAGAATAACCAAACATTTCAGCCAAAGGACAAAATGCTGTAATGATTTTATTTCCGCCACGCTCATCCATGCTATTTACTTGACCGCGGCGTTTGTTAAGATCGCCAATAACATCACCCATATAATCTTCAGGAGTTTCTACTTCAACTTTCATCATAGGCTCTAAGATTACAGCACCTGCTTTTCTAGCGCCTTCTTTAAAGCCCATAGAAGCAGCAAGCTTAAACGCCATCTCAGATGAATCCACCTCGTGATAACTTCCATCATAAACAGTTACTTTAACATCTTCCACAGGATAACCTGCTAAAACACCATTTTGTAATGCTTCTTGAACACCTTTATCAACTGCAGGAATGTATTCTTTTGGAATTACCCCACCTTTGATATCATTAACAAATTCATATCCACTACCTGGCTCAAGTGGTTCAAGGCGTAAGAATACATGTCCATACTGACCACGTCCACCTGATTGTTTAGCGTATTTGTATTCTTGTTCAACAGTTTTTCTAATAGTTTCGCGATAAGCAACTTGTGGTTGACCTACTTCAGCTTCAACTTTAAATTCACGAAGCATTCTATCAACGATAATTTCAAGGTGTAACTCACCCATACCTGAAATGATAGTTTGGCCACTTTCTTCATCTGTAGAAACTCTAAAACTTGGATCTTCTTGTGCTAATTTATTTAAAGCAATAGACATTTTTTCTTGATCAGCTTTAGTTTTTGGCTCAACTGCAACAGAAATAACTGGATCTGGAAAATCCATTCTTTCAAGGATTACCTTATCTTTTTCACTTGCAAGAGTATCCCCTGTTAAAGTATCTTTAAGTCCTACAACAGCACCAATTTCGCCTGCGTAAAGCACTTTAATCTCTTCTCTTTTGTTAGAGTGCATTTTTAACAAACGACCAATTCTCTCTTTTTTATCTTTAGTTGAGTTATAAGCATAAGAACCACTTTCCAAACAACCACGATAAACACGTACGAAAGTAAGTTGTCCTACAAATGGATCTGTCATGATTTTAAATGCAAGCCCTGCAAACTCGCCATCATCAGTTGATTTTACAGAAACTTCTGTGCCATCTTCATATTCACCCTTGATATTTGCCACTTCATCAGGAGCTGGTAAATAAGCCACAACAGCATCAAGTAAAGGTTGAACCCCTTTATTTTTAAACGCTGTACCGCAAAGCATAGGAACGATAGAAAGACTTAAACATCCTGCTTTAATCCCTGTTTTAATCTCTTCAAGGCTTAATTCTTCTCCGCCTAAATATTTTTCCATCAACTCATCTGAAGTTTCAGAAACTGCTTCTATCATTTTTGTGCGATATTCTTCTGCCTTTTCTTTAAGTTCAGCTGGAATTTCTTTTTCTACATAATCAGTTGGCTTAGTATCATCTTCCCAAACTAAAGCTTTCATAGTTACAAGATCGATTACGCCTTTAAAATTATCCTCAGCACCAATTGGAATTTGAAGTGGAACTGGATTAGCTTTTAAACGGTTACGAATTTGATCTTCTACATTGTAAAAATTTGCACCGATTCTATCCATTTTGTTTACAAATACTATTCTTGGAACACCGTATTTATTTGCTTGTCTCCAAACTGTTTCACTTTGAGGTTGCACCCCACCCACTGAACAAAATACCGCAACAGCACCATCAAGAACACGCATAGATCTTTCAACTTCAATTGTAAAATCAACGTGGCCTGGAGTGTCAATAAGGTTGATTTGATAGTCTTTCCAAAAACAAGTTGTAGCCGCAGAAGTGATAGTAATCCCACGCTCTTTCTCTTGTTCCATCCAGTCCATAGTTGCAGCACCATCATGAACTTCACCGATTTTATGACTCATACCTGTAAAGAAAAGAATTCTTTCAGATGTAGTCGTTTTACCCGCATCGATGTGAGCAGCAATACCGATATTTCTAACTTTTTTCAAAGGAGTACTTCTTGACATACACACTCCTTCTTACCAACGATAGTGAGCAAATGCTTTATTTGCTTCAGCCATTTTATAAGTATCTTCTTTCTTCTTAAATGAAGCACCTTTGCTATTAGCAGCATCTAAAAGCTCAGCTGCAAGTTTATCAATCATAGTTCTTTCACTTCTTTTTCTTGCAAAAGAAATAATCCAACGAATCGCCAAAGCTTGTTGTCTAGCAGGGCGAACTTCTACTGGAACTTGATAGGTTGCGCCACCTACACGACGAGATTTCACTTCTAATAAAGGCTTGATATTTTCAATCGCATCATTAAAAATATCAATACCTTTTTTCTCGCCACCTTTTTTATCAATAGCTTCCAAAGCACCATACATAATTGTTGTAGCTGTGCTTTTTTTGCCATCATACATTAAAGAATTAATAAATTTTGTGATTACTTTATTACCATAAATCGGATCAGGCAAGACTTCTCTTACCGGAGCTTTTCTTCTTCTCATTATTTTTCCTTCAAATTTTAAATTTTACTCAAACAAAATCAAATCTAACGGATTTGTCTGTATGAATGATTATTTTGCAGCGCCTGCTTTAGGGCGTTTAGCACCATATTTAGAACGAGAAACTGTTCTTTTTGCAACACCTGCTGTATCAAGAGCACCACGAACGATGTGATATTTAACCCCTGGTAAGTCTTTTACCCTACCACCACGCACTAAAACAATGCTGTGTTCTTGCAAGTTATGACCTTCACCGCCGATATAACTGATCACTTCAAAGCCACTAGTAAGTCTTACTTTGGCAACTTTTCTTAACGCTGAGTTTGGCTTTTTAGGTGTTGTAGTATAAACCCTAGTGCAAACTCCCCTTCTTTGTGGACAATTTTTAAGCGCTGGAGATTTAGATTTTTCTAAAACTTTTTTGCGCTCTTTTCTAACCAATTGATTTATGGTAGGCACAATAATTCCTTTCTTTAAAAATGTAATAAACTTTGGATGATATCTAATTTTTGCTTATAATTTAGTTAAAAAATATTTAAATGAGGAAATATAGCCCTAAAAAAGGGCTATTAATAAAAAGTTATTCTTGTTCTTTAAGTTTTAAATTTTGTTCGCCATAAAGCCCTGTTCCAACAGGTATCATTCTACCTAAAATAACATTTTCCTTTAAATCTTCCAAGTAATCAAATTTACCTGCAATACTTGCTTCGGTTAAAACTTTAGTAGTTTCTTGGAATGAAGCCGCAGAAATCACACTATCACTTCCAATCGCTGCTCTTGTTACACCTAAAAGCACAGGCTCGGCAATAGCTGGTTCTCCACCCATTCTAATGATTCTTTCGTTTTCTTCACGGAATTTACGTCTTGAAACCAAATCACCTTCGATAAATTTCGTATGTCCACTATCTACAACTTTTACTTGTCTTAGCATTTGAGAAACGATAACTTCTATATGTTTATCAGAAATCACAACACCTTGCCCGCGATAAACTTGTTGAATTTCAGAAATCAAATAATAATGCAAGGCTTTTTCACCTAAAATTTTAAGCACATCATGACTCGAAACAACTCCATCTGTAAGTTTTTCACCTGCATGTATAAACTCGCCATCTCTTACTTGAATGTGTTTTGATTTGTCGATTAAATACTCAGCACTTGTTCCATCTTCTGCTTGGATAATGATTCTTTCTTTGGAACGTAAAGGTTTATCAAAACGAACAACACCATCAATTTCTGCAATCACAGCCGCATTTTTTGGTTTTCTTGCTTCAAAAAGTTCAGAAACTCTTGGAAGACCTCCTGTAATATCTTTTGATTTAGCTGCAGCTTTTGGAGTTTTTGCTAAAATATCTGCTTGAGCGATTTTATCGCCATCATGAACAAAAATAACGGTTTTTGGTTCAAGCTGATAACGCACAGCCTTATCACCTTTTCCTGCAATTACCAAAGTCGGTCTAACTCCGCTTGGCAAATACTCATTAATCACTAAAGAACGCTTACCTGTAGCTTCATCAATTTGCTCATCAGCACTATAACCTGCTTCAATATCTTCAAAGCTTACAACACCATCAATTTCTGCAATAATAGTATTATTATAAGCATCCCATTCTGCAATCACTTTTCTTTCTTTTTTAGGAGCACTTGCAATGATAGTATTTGCATCATCGATTTTTTCACTATCATTAAATTCTATCTTAGATTCTCTTGGGATATAGTGTCTTTTTGCTTCTCTATCATTTTCATCAGCAATCACCACAAAGAATCCCTTTTCTTTAACAATATCGCCTTTTTTAACATTTTTTACTCTATCTAAACCATCGCCTTTAAGGATATAAAATTTAAGCGTTCCCTTTTCTCCTGCTTTGATATTTTGTACCACGGGCTCGCCATCTTCTACTAAAATTTCACTCGCAAAAGGAATACGATTAGGAATGTTCCAACCCTCTTTAATCACTTCCACGATACTTTCATTTTCTTCTACTTGCATACCACTTTGATATGGCAAATAAAGTTTTCCATCTATACTACCACTTACGCCTGCTAATTCATTTGGTTTAGCAAGATCGTATTTTCTTAGTATGTACTTTACTTCTTGTTTTTTATCTTTAATAGAAACAATCACATCTTCATGAATATTTTCTATATTAATCACACCTTTAAATGGAGTTTTGATTTTTGGCTCCACAAGTAAAATCGCCGCATTTCTACGATTTGCTACGATATTTTTACCTTCTTTGTTTTTATAAGTTTTAAGATTATAAAATCTTATAAAACCTTCTTTTTGTGCGCTTACTTGTCTATCTTGTAAATCCGTACTTGCAGTCCCCCCGCTGTGGAAAGTTCTTAGAGTTAGCTGCGTCCCTGGCTCGCCGATAGATTGAGCGGAAATAATTCCTACTGCTTCACCTGGTTTTACTAATTTACCTTCGCCAAGATTGATACCATAACATTTTGCACAAATTCCTTTTTTAGCTTTGCAAGTAATAGGAGTGCGGATATTGACACTTTTTATACCGCTTTCTCCAAGAATTTTTGCTTTTTCCTCATCCATTAAAGTACCTTCTGCAAAAAGCACAGAATTTGTAATAGGATCGATCACATCTTCAGCTAAAACCCTGCCTAAAATTCTTTCTTCTAAAGTTTCTATAATAGAACTATCTGCGGTAATTTCATTGGTTTCAACACCTTCATGCGTTCCACAATCTTCAATGGTAATTTTTACATTTTGTGCAACATCGATGAGTTTTCTTGTCAAATAACCAGCGTTTGCTGTTTTAAGAGCGGTATCTGCAAGACCTTTTCTAGCACCGTGGGTTGAAATAAAGTATTCAAGAACATTCAGTCCTTCACGGAAATTCGAAATAATAGGCGTTTCGATAATAGAACCATCAGGTTTAGTCATAAGTCCTCTCATCGCAGCAAGCTGAGAAATTTGAGCCGCACTACCCCTAGCACCAGAATCTGCCATCATATAAATAGAGTTAAAACCTTCTTTATCTTTTTCTACAAGCTTCATCATCTCTTTTGAAAGAACATTGTTTGTACTTTTCCAAATATCAATGATTTTATTGTATCTTTCCCCTGAAGTAATCAAACCGAGATTATAAGAATTTTGAATTTCTCTTACTTGTTTTTTTGCTTCATTGATAGCTTTTTGCTTGTCATTAGGAACAATAATATCTGCAATCGAAATTGAAATACCTGCTTTCGTTGCATACTCAAAACCTAAATTTTTAAGTCTATCCAAGAAACTTGCTGTAATCTCTAAACCACCTTGTTTATAAACATAATCCACAAGCGCGGCAATGTCTTTTTTCTTTAAGACTTTATTCCAACTATTTTCAGGCACAAAATCAGGTAAAATAGATTTAATAATCAATCTTCCTGCTGTAGTAGTAATCTTTCTACCATCTATCATAGTTTGTATACTCGCATGAATATCCAAACACTTGCTTTCAAGTGCCATCATCACTTCATCAATGCCTGTACAAATTTTATGCGAACCTTTAGCACCTGCTTTTTCCAATGAAAGATAATAAATTCCTAAAACCATATCTTGCGATGGAACGGTTACAGACTTACCACTTGCTGGCAAAAGAATATTCATTGATGAAAGCATAAGCACTTTACATTCTGCAATAGCCTCTTGAGAAAGTGGCACATGCACCGCCATTTGATCCCCATCAAAGTCCGCGTTAAATGCTGCACAAACTAAAGGATGAAGTTGTATAGCCTTACCTTCCACTAAAACAGGATGAAAAGCTTGAATAGAAAGTTTATGTAAAGTAGGCGCACGGTTTAGCATAACAGGATGCCCTTTTACCACCTCTTCTAAACATTCCCAAACTTCATTAGTTTTATTTTCTATCATTTTTTTAGCTTGTTTTACTGTGGTTGCATAACCTTTTTCTTCAAGTTTAGCTAAAAGATGTGGTTTAAAAAGTTCTAAAGCCATTTTTTTAGGTAAACCACATTGATCCATTCTAAGTTTTGGACCCACAACAATAACGCTACGACCTGAAAAATCAACCCTCTTACCTAGTAGGTTTTGTCTAAAACGTCCTTGTTTGCCTTTAATAATTTCACTTAAAGATTTTAATGGGCGTTTATTTGCTCCTTTTACAGCATTAGCACGACGACCGTTGTCAAAAAGTGCATCAACAGCCTCTTGGAGCATTCTTTTTTCATTTCTTATAATGATTTCAGGTGCATCAAGTTCCATAAGTTTTTTAAGACGTGTATTTCTATTAATAACACGACGATATAAGTCATTCACATCAGAAACTGCAAATTTCCCACCATCTAAAGCCACTAAAGGACGCAAATCTGGCGGTAAAACTGGAAGATTTGTAATCATCATCCATTCAGGACGATTTGGTACGGCTTCATCGCTATCGGTATTGGCGTTTAAATTTGAATTTAAGAAATTTTCTACAACTTTTAAGCGTTTAATGATGGTTTTTTTCTTAGCCTCTGAATTTGTAGCCGCCATTTCTTCTTTAAGCTGATTTAAAAGCGCTACAAGATCTAAATTTGCAAGTAAATCACGAACAACTTCTCCACCCATTCTTGCTTTAAAGCCACTATTTTCATAGCGTTGCATTAAATTTTGATATTGCTCCTCGTTTAAAACATCGCAATATTCCACTTTTTTAGTACTTTCATTATCATAGAAAGCATCTCCTGGGTTTTCAACGATATAAGCTTCATAATAAAGCACGCGCTCAAGATCTTTCATCTTAACACCCAAAAGCGTCCCTATACGGCTTGGAAGAGAATTAACATACCAAATATGAGCCACAGGAGTTACAAGCTCAATATGCCCCATTCTAGAACGACGCACTTTTGAATTTGCTACTTCAACACCACATTTTTCACACTTAACGCCTTTAAAACGCATTTTTTTGTATTTACCACAAAGACACTCATAATCTCTTATAGGTCCAAAAATCTTTGCACAAAAAAGCCCATCTCTTTCAGGCTTTAAGGTTCTATAATTGATAGTTTCTGGTTTTTTTACTTCTCCATAAGACCATGATTTGATTTTTTCAGGACTTGCAAGTCTTAGTTGAAACGCTTCAAAATCTCTAGGTCTTGCATCTTCTTTGATTTCTATTACTTTAAATTTACTCATTATCTTCATCCTTATCAAAAATCTCAACATCTAAAGCAAGAGATTTAAGCTCATTGGTTAATACAAAAAATGTTTCAGGAATTCCTGTTGCTGGAACATTTTCACCTTTTGTCAATGCTTTATAAGCACTAAATCTACCTTCTACATCATCTGATTTTATGGTTAACATTTCTCTTAAAGTATGAGCCGCTCCATAAGCTTCAAGTGCCCAAACTTCCATTTCTCCAAATCTTTGTCCCCCAAAGAGTGCTTTACCACCCACAGGTTGTTGGGTAACTAAGCTGTAAGGTCCTGTACTTCTTGCGTGAACTTTCTCATCAACCAAGTGGTGGAGTTTTAGCATATACATACATCCTACATGAACACGCTCTGCGATTTTCTCACCCGTGCGTCCATCATAAAGTTCTGTTTTGCCGTCCATATCTATCTTGGCCATTTCAAAAAGCTTGCTAAATTCTTCTATATTTACACCTTCAAAAACAGGAGTAGCAAATTTAACTCCTTTACTCCAGTCTCTAGCATAGTTTAAAAGCTCTTCATTGCTTAAGCTTTTAATAAATTCTTTTTCGCTTGCAAGTCTTGGAATAGAACAAATTTCAAGCATTTTTGCTCTTAATTCTTTAAGAAAATCTTTTTGCTTTCTGTCAAAAATTTCTTGAATCTGATCTCCGAGTCTAAGTCCAATTAAACCCAAATGGCTTTCTAAAATTTGGCCTATATTCATACGACTTGGAACGCCAAGTGGATTAAGCGCAATATCCACGCTTTTGCCATTTGGTAAATAAGGCATATCCACTTCAGGAACTATAGTTGAAACTATACCTTTGTTTCCGTGGCGTCCTGCCATTTTATCACCGACTTTAAGCTTTCTCTTTGTAGCAATATAAACTTTAACAAGCTTAATTACCCCACTTGGTAAAATATCATCTTTTTCTAAAATTTCAAGCTTTTCATCGTGTTCTGCTTTTAATTTTTTCTTCTCATTTTGGAAATGATTTTTTAAATCATCGTATTCTTTTTGAATCTCTTTAGAATAAGCTTTAATCAAAGTTGTTAAAGTAAAACGATTGATTTTTTCAAGTTCGCTAATATCTGCAGTTTGTCCTTTTTTATAATTTTTATCTCCAATTTTTTGATCACTATTTAAAGGGGCTTTGGAAAGAAGAGCACAAACACGAAGCATTTCTTCTCTATCCATCATCAAAAGTCTATCATGATGTTCTTTTTCTAAAGCCATTTTTTCTTTATCATAAGATTTTATTGCGCGATCATCTTTTTCATAGCCTTTTTTAGTGAAAATTTTAACATCCACAACAACACCCTCTAAAGAAGCGGTTGCATAAAGTGATTTATTCACAACATGTCCTGCTTTTTCCCCAAAAATAGCTCTTAAAAGTCTTTCTTCAGGAGTTGGTTTAACCTCACCTTTTGGAGAAACCTTACCCACCAAAATCATACCTGGTTTGATATGGGTACCAATTTTTGCAATACCGCTCTCATCAAGATGTGCAACATCTTCTTCTTTTACATTTGGGATATCTTTGGTAATTTCTTCTATGCCGTCTTTTAGTTCTCTTGCTTCAATTTCTTTTTCATAAATGTGCACGCTTGTAAAGGTATCTTCACGAATAATTCTCTCACTTACAACTATAGCATCCTCATAGTTATAACCATTCCAAGGCATAAAAGCGATTAAAGCATTTTTACCTATAGCAAGTTCGCCTTGATCCATAGAAGGACCATCTGCGATAATTTGTCCTGCTTTTACTATATCACCTTTTTTAACAATAGGATGTTGAATATAATTTGTATTTTGATTGGTTCTTAAATTTTTCTCCATAGTATAATGGTCAATAAATGGACCTTTATCATCTTCACCTAAAATGAAAATGCTTTTATTATCCACTTTCTCAACCACACCGCCACGCTTTGCTTTAACAGCTTCCCAAGCATCACGCGCAATAATTTGTTCCATACCTGTTCCTACTATCGGAGCTGAAGCAGTAAGAAGTGGCACAGCTTGACGTTGCATGTTTGAACCCATTAGTGCTCTGTTTGCATCATCGTGCTCTAAAAACGGAATCAAAGAAGCCGCAACCCCAACAACCATACCTGAGCAAAGATCGATTAATTGCACTTCTTCGCGTCTTGCAAGTATAGTTTCACCATCTTGTCTAGCCTCAACAAATTCTTCTACTATATTGCCTTTAGCATCAACTTTGGTTGAAGCTGGTGCAATAAACAAGCCTTCTTCTTGTGTTGCTGTAAGATAAACAACTTCATTAGTCACTTTACCATTTACAACTTTTCTATATGGTGCTTCAACAAAGCCAAGTTCATTTACTTTTGCATAAGTAGAAAGAGTGTTAATCAAACCAATATTTTGACCTTCAGGTGTTTCAACTGGACAAATTCTACCATAATGTGTCGCGTGAACATCACGCACTTCAAAACCTGCTCTTTCTTTTACAAGCCCACCTTCACCAAGCGCTGACAAACGACGCTTATGAGTAACCTCACTTAAAGGGTTGGTTTGATCCATAAATTGCGAAAGCTGACCTCCTGTAAAAAATTCAATGATAGTTGTAGTAATCATTTTAGGATTGATTAAATCATAAGGCATTACTTTATCAAGATCTGCATTTAAAGAAGTAAATTTATCTCTGATCGCCTTTTGCATTTTTGCAAGACCTAAATGAAGTTCATTGGCTAAAAGTTCACCTATAGAACGGATACGACGATTTCCTAAATGATCTCTATCATCAATATGTCCTTTACCATTTTTTACTTTAATTAAATATTTTGCAGTTTTAATAATATCTTCATTAGTCAAAACAGTAACATACTCAGGTACTTCAAGACCTAATTTATGGTTCATTTTCATACGACCTACCTTGGTAAGATCGTATCTTTCAGGATTGAAGAATAAATCATTTACAAAAGCCTTCGCTGCATCTTTTACCACAGGTTCACCTGGGCGCATAACTTTGTAAATTCTAATCGCAGCTAAATCATTTTCATCATCGATATTTTCACTTTGTTTAAGAAGTTTTAGAGTTTCTCCATCTTGAGCAAAGGAGTTAATAATCGCTGCATCAACGCCATTAGCCAAGTCATTTGCTATATCAAAACTTTTTTGCTCTTTAATCTTAGCAAGCTTACTCTCATCTAACAAAGTTAAAAAATCAAATAAAACCTCTCCACTTTCTTTATCAATAATAGGATTTGCTAAATAACGATTAAGTAAAATTTCTACAGGATATTCTATCCATTTTAAACCGTCTTTAATAAGCTGTTCTGCTTTTTTCTTTGTAAGTCTTTTTCCAGCTTGATGAACGATTTTTCCTTTTTCATCTTTAATATCATATTCTATTCTATCCATAAAATCATTTGGATTAAATTCTGTTAAAAATTTATCTTTTTTCACATGTATAGTCTGAATAGGATAAAACAACTTAATAATATCTTGTTTTTTATACCCTAAAGCTCTAAAAAGCATAGTTACAGGAACTTTTCTACGCTTATTGATTCTTACATACAAAACATCTTTGGCATCGTATTCAAAATAAAGCCACGAACCACGATCAGGAATAATTTGTGCTGTATAAACAAGCTTATTTGCAACCGTTGAACTTTCTTCTTCTTTAAAAATAACACCAGGGCTTCTATGTAATTGATTTACAACCACTCTCTCAACCCCGTTAATGATAAAAGATACACGATCTGTCATTAAAGGAATTTCGCGGATATAAATTTCTTGTTCTTTAATATCTTTTACGCCAACTTTTTCCCCTGTTTTTTCATCTTTTTCATGCAGAGTAAGACGGATTTTCATTTTTAAATTTACAGAATAAGTCAAACCTCTTTCCATGCATTCGCGAATGGTATATTTTGGCTTGCCTATTTCGCTACTAACATATTCAAGACTCAATCTATTTTGCGGATCATGAATAGGAAAAATTGATTTAAAAACTTTTTCTATGCCACTTTCACCATTATCAAGATTTAAAAAATAATCAAAACTCTTTTTTTGTAATTGTAGAAGATTTGGGATTTCTATTTGTTTTGAAATGTTTGAGAAGTCTACTCTTAAACGATTTCCTAATTTATTATCTAACATATCGCACATACCTCATGGTAAATTTTGTAAATTTAAAAAAGAAGACCTAAAAATTAGGTAAAAATAAAAAAAGAAGACTTGCCTTGGCAAATCTTCTTCTAACTTTAAAGCTTAAAATTACTTAAGTTCTACTTTAGCACCAGCTTCTTCAAGTTGTTTTTTAGCTTCCTCAGCTTCAGCTTTAGCCACACCCTCTTTTAGAGTTGAAGGAGTTTGCTCAACTGCATCTTTTGCTTCTTTAAGACCAAGGCCTGTAAGAGCACGAACGATTTTAATAACTTCAATCTTTTTAGCGCCGCCATCAGTTAAAACGATATCAAATTCAGTTTTTTCTTCAGCAGCAGCTGCAGCACCACCAGCTGCAGCACCACCAGCCACCATTACAGGAGCAGCAGACACACCAAATTTTTCTTCAAATTCTTTTACAAGTTCTGATAACTCAAGAACACTTAAATTTGAAATATATTCTAATACATCTTCTTTAGAAATTGCCATTTTTTATCCTTTTATTTAATTTATTCAGATTCTTTTTTATTTTTAAGCGCATTTAAACCTATTGTGAAATTGGTAATTGGCGCATTCCAAACTTGCAAAAGCATAGCAAGCAACTCATTGCGTGAAGGCATTTTAGCAAGAGCTTTAACCTTAGCAACATCTGCAACTTCGCCTTCAATATGAGCTGTTTTGATTTCAAATTTATCGTTATTTTCTTCAAATTTAGCAGCTACTTTTGAAACACTTAGCTGATCTTCGCCCCAAAGATAAATATTTGTATCTTTAAGAACTAGACCTGTTTTACCGGAATTGTTAAGAGCAATGTTAGCCAAAGTATTTTTAACAATTTGAACTTTTACATTGTTTTCTCTTGCATTATTTCTAAGCTCTTCTAGTTTTTTTGTGCTAAGACCTCTGTAATTACAAACTACAATAGCTTCACTAGCTTTAAAACCTTCTTCAAGTTTAGCAATAATCTCAACTTTTTCGCTTCTAGTCACATTTTCTCCTTTCCGATTGAGATTTCAAGTAGAGTGGAAATCCAATTAAGCTTACGCCTCGACTATCTTCAATCTAAAATAAACATTTGAAAAAATCAAAAATTTTTTCAAATGTTTATTTTAAAACAAAAGAGTTGCAAAAAAGCAACTCTTATCTCATATCAAGCAATTCTTGTGTTTCAAGCTTTACAGAAGGACTCATTGTCAAAGATAAAGCCGCATTTTTAATATATCTACCTTTAGCTGCAGCAGGTTTGTGTTTGTTAATTGCCTTTACAAAAGTGCTAACATTGTCCCATAATTGTTCTTTAGAAAAACTTACTTTACCAAGACCTGCATGGATATTTCCTTGCTTATCAACACGGAAATTTACCTGACCACTTTTTGCATTATTAACCGCTTGAGCAACATCCATAGTCACTGTTCCGGTTTTAGGATTTGGCATTAAACCTTTTGGGCCTAAAATTCTACCAACTTTACCAACAAGTCCCATTAAATTTGGAGTAGCAATCAAAACATCAAAATTCATATTACCTTTTTGGATTTCTTCTACTAAATCATCGCTACCCACAATATCTGCACCAGCATTTTTCGCTTCATCAGCTTTTGCGTCTTTTGCAATTACAGCAACGCGAACTTTTTTACCCGTTCCAGCAGGTAAAACAACAGATCCTCTTACCATTTGATCTGCATGTCTTGGATCAACATTAAGTTTTAAAGCAATTTCTACAGTCTCATCAAATTTAGCAGACTTTAAAGTCTTTATTGTATCAATTGCATCGCTTAAAGCATACTCTTTATTTGAATCAATTTTTTGTGATAATTCTTTTAATCTTTTTGCTATCTTAGCCATTTATTTTCTCCGCATTTTAAAGTGCTACCGCCTTTTACCTTGACGGTGAAAGGATTAATCTACGATTTCAACACCCATAGAACGAGCTGAACCTGCAATAATTTTAGCAGCTTGATCTCTATCTTTAGTATTTAAATCTGCAATTTTCTTATCTACTATTTCTAAAACTTGAGCACGAGTTAACTTACCCACCTTATTTTTAAGCGGATTGTCCGTACCTTTAGAAATTCCAGCTGCTTTTTTGATCAAATCCGTAGCTGGCGGTTGTTTTGTAATAAAAGTAAAACTTTTATCTGCATAAACAGTGATAACAACAGGGATATTAAAACCTGCCATATCTTTTGTTCTTTCATTAAAAGCCTTACAAAACTCCATAATATTAACACCTTGCTGACCTAAAGCAGGACCAACAGGTGGTGATGGGTTTGCTTTTGTGGCAGCAATTTGCAATTTAATTTCGCCTACGACTTTTTTAGCCATAACAAATCTCCTTACTTGATATAAATTAAATTATTTTCTCAACTTGAGAATATAAGATCTCCACTGGAGTTGAGCGTCCAAAAATAGAAACATTTAATTTTAATAAACCACGAACCATATCATACTCTTCTACAATTGCAGTAAAGTTTGCAAATGGCCCTTCTGTGATTCTCACATTTTCCCCTTCTTCAAAAGAAATCTTTGGTTTAGGCGCTGCACGATTGTGAACTTTTTCTAAAATCAAATTAATATCTTTTTCTGTTAAAGGGGTTGGCTTTTTGGATTCTCCAATAAAACGACCAACCTTTGGAAGAGATTGAATGCGATGCCAAAGCTCTGTATTTAAATCAAGAAGTGCAAAAACATATCCTGAATACAAACTTCTTTCGCTAATCTTCTCCTTTCCATTTTTAAATTCAATAACATCTTCAGTTGGAACAACAATTTCTTTAAGTTGTTCTTCAATTCCGTTATCTTTTACTAAATTTTCAATGGCTCTTTTAACTGCCATTTCACTGCCAGCATAAGTTTGAATTGCATACCATTTATGAGTACTCATTTACTCTCCTTATACGATCGCAGAAACAATAGAGGACATAAGCCAATCCACTAACGCCAAAAACAAAGAAATCACCGCAACAACCACAAAAACTGTAATATAGGCATTTCTTACCTGTTCTTTTAAAGGAAAAATTACTTTCCTTAATTCGGCTTTTGATAATTTAAAATAAGTTATTAATTTTTCCATTTATTTAAACCTTAATTATGGCAGGGCAAGAGGGATTCGAACCCCCAACCATCGGATTTGGAATCCGGCGCTCTACCGTTGGAGCTATTGCCCTAAGGGCGCAAGCTTAACTTTTTAGCTTAACTTCTTTGTGAAGTGTATGTTTTTTTAATCTTGGGCAATATTTTTTTAATTCTAATTTTTCAGTAGTATTTTTACTATTTTTATAGGTGCTATAATTAATATCACCACATTCTTCACACTTTAAACCAACTTTAATTCTCATTTCAATTTTCCTTAAAAAATTAAAGCCAAGCTTTTAACTTGGCTTTATTAAATTATTTAATAATTTTAGAAACAACACCTGAACCAACAGTTTTACCACCTTCACGAATAGCAAAACGAGTTCCTTCTTCAAGTGCTACTGGAGCGATCAAGCTTACAGTAATTCTCACATTTTCACCTGGCATAACCATTTCAACACCATCAGCTAATTTAATCGAACCTGTAACATCAGTTGTTCTTACATAAAACTGTGGTCTATAGTTGTTAAAGAATGGAGTATGTCTACCACCTTCATCTTTATTTAAGATATAAACTTCAGCTTCGAAGTCAGTGTGTGGAGTAATTGATTTTGGTTTAGCAAGAACCATACCACGGATAACTTCTTCTTTTTTAGTACCACGAAGAAGAACACCTACGTTATCTCCTGCTTCGCCTTGATCCATTTCTTTTCTGAACATTTCAACACCTGTTACAGTTGTTGTTTGAGTATCTTTAATACCAACGATTTCGATAGTATCACCTACTTTTACAACACCTTTTTCAATTCTACCTGTAACAACAGTACCACGACCTGAAATTGAGAAAACGTCTTCAATTGGCATCAAGAAGTCTTTTTCGGTATCACGAGTTGGAGTTGGAATATAACTATCAACTGCAGCCATAAGATCCATAATTTTTGCTGACCATTCACCATCTTGTCCAGCTTTAGCTTCTTCAAGAGCTTTTAAAGCAGAACCAGAAATAATAGGTGTATCATCGCCTGGGAAATCATAAGAGCTTAACAATTCTCTAATTTCCATTTCAACTAACTCTAAAAGTTCAGCATCATCAACCATATCTGCTTTATTCATAAAAACAACAATATATGGAACGCCTACTTGACGAGAAAGAAGAATGTGTTCTCTAGTTTGTGGCATAGGGCCATCTGCAGCAGAAACAACCAAGATCGCTCCATCCATTTGTGCAGCACCTGTAATCATATTTTTAACATAATCTGCGTGACCTGGGCAGTCAACGTGTGCATAGTGACGATTGTCTGTTTCATATTCAATATGAGAAGTAGCAATAGTAATACCACGCTCTTTTTCTTCTGGAGCATTATCGATATTATCATAATCTTTAAGCTCTGCTAAACCTCTTCTAGAAAGAACAGCAGAAATAGCAGCTGTTAAAGTAGTTTTACCATGGTCAACGTGACCAATAGTACCAATATTTACGTGTGGCTTATTACGTGAAAATTTTTCTTTAGCCATTTTTTTCCTCCGTATAAAAAATAAATTGAGCAAAGCAAGTCTTATATCTATATAATTTTTTCAATTCATGGAGCTCATAGCGGGAATTGAACCCGCGACCTCTCCCTTACCAAGGGAGTGCTCTACCTCTGAGCCATACGAGCGCTCAGAAAAATTATACATAATAATAGACAACAAAAACTCTTAAATGGGATATATACTGTAAGTTAAAGGTTTTAAAATACAGCTCCCAGTTCTTTTAAATTGTTGGAGCGGGAAACGGGACTCGAACCCGCGACCCTCAGCTTGGAAGGCTGATGCTCTAGCCAACTGAGCTACTCCCGCAAAGCATGGTGGTGAGTCGTGGATTCGAACCACGGAAGGCGAAAGCCAGCAGATTTACAGTCTGCCCTCGTTGGCCACTTGAGTAACTCACCATAAAAATATTGCTTTTTCAATATTCTGGTCAAACACTGCTAAAATAAATGGAGCTGGTTAAGGGACTTGAACCCCCGACCTGCTGCTTACAAGGCAGCTGCTCTACCAACTGAGCTAAACCAGCAAAAATAAAAGTGAGATTATAACTCAAAAAAAAATTTTTGTCAAGACTTTTTTAGTTTTTCTATAAAATTTTAGTCTTGTAAAGTTTATTATCATAAACCAATATTATTTTTATCTATTTATGATAATCAAACAAATTTAAAAATTTCTTTGCTCTTTCGCTTTTTGGATTTTCAAAAAAACTTTTAGGATCATTTTCTTCGATGATTTTTCCTTCATCCATAAAAATAATTTTATCTGCTACAGCTTTAGCAAAACCCATTTCATGAGTAACAATAAGCATAGTCATACCCTCTTTTGCAAGATTTAACATCACTTCTAAAACTTCTCTAACAATCTCAGGATCCAACGCTGCTGTAACCTCATCAAAAAGCATTAACTCAGGATTCATACATAAACTTCTTACTATGGCAATTCTTTGCTTTTGTCCTCCGCTAAGCTCTCTTGGATAAGCATGAATTTTATGCAAAAGTCCCACCTTTTCAAGCCAAATTTTAGCCTCTTTTAAAACCTCATCTTTCTTTCTTTTTTGTACTTTCATGGGTCCTAAAAGTATATTTTCTTCAACACTTAAATGCTCAAAAAGTTCATAAGATTGAAAAACCATGCCAACTTTTTGACGCATTCTTGGCCATTCTTTAAAATCTTTATCTATTTTCTCATTATCAATATAAATATTACCACTTGCAATCTCTTCAAGCCCATTAATACAACGCAAAAGCGTAGATTTTCCACATCCGCTAGGACCTAAAATCACCACAACTTCTTTGGCTTTAACTTCTAAATTAATATCTTTTAAGGCGTGATGCGAACCATAATACTTTTGTAAATTTTCTATTTTTAGTATGCTCATTTTAGCTCCATTTTTTCTCTAATTTTCTTGAATATAAAGTGATAGGATAACAAAGTATAAAAAAGATAAAAAAAATCAAACCATAAATAATAAAAGGTGCAAAATCATTTTTATTATGAAATTCTATAATTTGTTGCCCTATCTTGACAAGCTCTACTGCACCGATTAAATAAGCAAAGGTTGTACTTTTAATCATGCGAGTAAGTAAATTCATGCTCATAGGAGTTAAACGACGCATAGCTTGTGGAATAATAATATAAACAAAACTTTGCACCGTATTTAAACCTAAAGATGATGCACTTTCATACTGATGCTTTGGAATACTCTGCAAGGAAACACGCACTAAATCCATCATCTCAAAACAACCCCAAATGCTAAAGACAATAATAGCTGCACTTATAGAACTCAAATCCCACCCAAACCATCTAGGAAAACCAAAATACACCACAAAAAGCCATACCAAAAGTGGCATAACACGCACAAATTCTAAACCTAAACGACAAAAAGCATAGATATAGGTATTTTTAAAACTCATTAAAATTCCCAAAAACAACCCACCTATCGAAGTAATAATAATGCTGATAAATGAAATTTCAAGAGTGACAAAAAGCCCTTGCCAGAGTCTTAAAAGCGTATCGGTATTTAAAAATTCAAGCATGAAGCAACCTTTTTTCAAACTTTAGCAAAATAAAAGACAAAGGCAAAATAATGCATAAATATCCCATAAACAACAAAAACAATAGCTCATCTGTCTTATAGGTTAAGGAATTTAAACTCTTCATTAAATTCACCAAATCTGGCAAGGCAATAATGCTAACAACTGAAGTTTCTTTGATTAAAAATATAATATTAGCACTAATACTTGGCATAGAAATAGCCAAAGCTTGCGGCAAAATCACATAACGCAAATTTCCAAATTTTGAAAAACCCAAAGAAAGTCCCGCTTCAAACTGCTGTTTTCTTATGGCTTCAAATCCCGCTCTTAAACTTTCAGCCATATAAGAACCCCCTAAAAAACTAAGTCCTACTATAGCACAAGCAAAAGAAGGTCTTAAAGTTTCTTCTACGCTTAAACAAATCAAATCAAGCGGTGGAATTTGTTCTAAATGTATATTAAATTTAGGTAAAGCATAATATAAGAAAAAAAGTTGAATTAATAAAGGCGTATTTCTTGAAAACTCTATATAAAGCTTGCAAATATTTTCTAAAATTTTTATTTTAAAATAACTCATTAAAATGCAAAACAAGCCTATTATCAAAGAAAAAATAATTCCAAAAAAGCTTAGTTTTATCGTAAGCCAAGCAGCCGTTAAAAAAGCAGGAGCTTGAGCTAATATAAAATCAAAATCCATTCTCTACCTTAAATTTTACCAAAGTTCTTTCATGATCATATCTTTATTTAAAATTTCAATTCTACCTTTTTTTGTATCAATAAGTTCTGAAATTTTAAGTTCTTTTAACACTCGAGATAAAGATTGTGCTCTAACATTTAAATCAATTGCAATTTGTTTTTGCGAAATTGTATCTAAATTTTTTTCATTTTCCAAAAGATACTTTAATAATCTCGTCCTTAAATCTAATGCATTTTGAGATAATTTCTTTTCTAAAATTTTAATTTTATCAAAAAGTGAACTGATGAGTAAAAAATTGAATTCTTTATTTTCACTGCATAAATTTTGAAAATTAATAAAATCAATTTCCAAAATTTCTCCATCTTCTTCAAAAATAGCATTAGCAGGATAATTTAATTTTTTAAAAGCAGGCATTTCTGCTATAAAATTTAGAGGATTAAAATAATGCAAAGTAATTTCTTTATCACTTGCTGTACTTTTATAAATGCGTATTTTTCCCTTGAGTAAAATAAAAAATTTTTTAGCCTCTTCGCCTTCATAAAATAAAATACTATTTTTTTGAAATTTTTTTAATTTTCCTACACTAGATAAAAGTTCTAAATAATCTTTCATTATATACATTTTCCATTCTTAACTTATGTTAAATTTAATTTATCTTATTTTTGCTATATTAACGCCATAAAATTAACATTTAAGAAAGGCTTATATGAAATTTGAAACAATTAATCAAGAAAGCATAGCAAAACTCATGGAAATATTTTATGAAAAAGTTAGAAAAGATAAAGATTTAGGTCCTATTTTTAACAATGCTATTGGAACAAGCGATGAAGAATGGAAAGAACATAAAGCAAAAATAGGAAATTTTTGGGCAGGCATGCTTTTAGGCGAAGGTGATTATAATGGGCAACCCTTAAAAAAGCACTTAGATCTACCTCCTTTTCCTCAAGAGTTTTTTGAAATTTGGCTAAAACTTTTTGAAGAAAGTTTAAATATAGTTTATAATGAAGAAATGAAAAATGTCATTTTACAGCGTGCACAAATGATAGCCTCACATTTTCAAAATATGCTTTATAAGTACGGTGGACATTAATTTGGCAATTTTTTTGCCAAATCTTTTTTTACCTTTTGTAAAATCTCCTCATCCTTGGAAAAATCAAAAAATTTAAACTCATTTCCATGTTGCATAAAACCATCGAGCAAATCTCCACTCAAACGATTTTTAAGATCAAGCTCTGCTATTTTAAACCCATCTAAAGTGCTAGCAAATTCTTTTAAACGACTCGGAATTTCTTTAAGCTTAGTATAAAGATAGCAAGTACTTTTAAGCCCTACACGACCTACACGGCCACGAAGTTGATGTAAAGTAGCAAGTCCTAAACGTTCCGCCCCCACAATCACTATCATACTCAATCTTGGCAAAGAAATACCTACTTCCACCACTGTAGTGCTTAGTAAAATATTTCCCTCATCTCTAAAACGCTCTAAAATTTCATCTTTTTGTTTATCTTTTCCATGAGTTACAAAAACTTTTTCATAATGACTCTGCCAATATTCTTTGGCCTGCTCTAAAGAAAGATAAGGAATCTTATCACTAGCACTCACTAAGGGATAAATAATGATAATTTGATGATTTTTAGAAATTTCTTCCTTGATCTTCTCGCTAAGCTTAGAAAAGCCTTCATTTTGTATACAATAAGTTGTGATATCTTTTTTAAAAGGCATTTGTTTAATAAAGCTAAAATTTAAAAGTTCAGATTGTATCATGCTTAAAGTTCTTGGAATAGGCGTAGCTGAAAACTGTATAAAATGAGGGGCAAATTCTTGCTTATTTAAAGAATGAATTTTCTCACGCTGAGCTGATCCAAAACGATGTTGTTCGTCTATCATTACAAGTACGGCATTATGGCTTTCTAAATGAATTAAAGCATGAGTGCCTATGATAAGATTTGCTTTTTGAATATTTTGTTCTAAATCTTTTTCTTTTTTACCCCCTTTAATAAACAAAATATTCATAAAATCAGGTAAAAATTTCTTAGCCTCTTCATAAAGCTGATACGCTAAAATACTAGTAGGTGCCATTAAAATAGCTTGCTTAGGATAAACCATCAAAGCCGCACCAAGTAAAACCAAGGTTTTACCACACCCTACATCACCCATAATCACACGCCTTTTAGCTTCTTTTGAATGCAAATCTTTTTCTATATCTTTTAAGGCATTAAGCTGATCTTTAGTAAGAGAAAAAGACAAATCCTTAATCCAATTGGCTATATTAAAAACATTGATTTGATGAGCTTTAAAATGCGTTTTTTTAGCTTTTAAACGCTTTAAAAAATTATATATTTCTATGTATTTTAAATCTTTGCTAAAATTTTGCAAATTTTCAAACATAAAAAAACTTTTTTCATCATAAGCATGCAAATTTAAAAGAAAATGTATATATTTATCCTCTATGCCACTTTCTTCTAAATTTTCATAGTTAAGATATTTATGTATAAAAGCAGCAATTTTTGTATCTTTTAAACCTAAAATTTGATACTTTGGACTAAAACCCTCAAAAGAAGTTAAAATTTTAGGATTGTTAAATTGCCAAGTGTGATTAAAACGCGAGAGTTTAGCATTAAAAATAAGCTCTTTTCCTACCTTACAAATCCCAAAATGCCAAGCCCTAGGATGAAAAAATACAAAAGAGATATTTTCTTGCCATTCTTCACAAAAACCCAAACCAAAAAGTTGATTTTTTCTTGAACTAACGCTTTTTATAGTGATTTTTTGGGTGCAAATTTCATTTTCTTTAGGATTTTTACTTGGATTTAAATTTTCAATTTTTTTAGGTAAAAGAAGCGCTAAATCAATAGCGCTTCTAATTTTTAATTTTTTAAAAAATTCAAAATCACTTTCTTTAATTTTCATTTTGTATGCTTGCAAAACTTATATTTAAAAGCTCTTGATGTTTTTTAATATAAGCATTGATGGTTTCAAGTTTAACCTTTTCCATAAGTTTTAACTCTTCTTTATAATATCCCAAATTTAAACCTTGATAAAATTCATTAAAGGCCATAGATAAACGCTTGCTTAAGCTTTCATAACGCAAAGGAGTTGATCCTATGAGAAAATTTTTAGCTTGATCAAGTTCGTTTTGAGTCATGCCATTTTTTATAAAATCTTCAAAAAGCTCTTTTACAATTTTTTTAGCTTCTTTAGCGCTTTCATTTTTAGTTTGTAAATATCCAAAAACTCTAGAAAAAGACATATTCATATCAAGCATAGCATAAGCTGAGTATGCAAGACCTCTTTTAACACGAATTTCTTCCATAATCCTTGAACCAAATCCCCCTTGTCCTAGCACAAATAAAGCAATTTTTGCAAGATATAAATCCTTATCTTTAAAATCGGCAAAAAAAGGCGTAGCAAAATAAATATAAGCTTGTTCACTTTCTGGGCGTAGCAAAATTTCATCTTTGATGTTTTTGCTTAACTCATATTTTTTTGGAGTATTTTTCTTACCTATTTGAAGTTTTGATAAGAGTTTTAAAAGATCTTCCTTGGCTTGTTTTTCTTCTAAATCTCCTCCTAAAATCACAACCAAATCACTAAGATGGATAAAATTTTTATAAAAATTTTGTAAATCTTTTAAAGACAAAGTTTCTATACTTTTTTCATCTCCATCATTTGGACTTTGAAATTCTTTACATTTAAAAATTTGAGTATTGAGTAAATTTTTTGCTAAATAATCAAAATCACTATTTTTACTCGCGAGCTCACCTAAGGCATTGATTTTTAATTTTTGCAAAGTTTTTTCTTCTATTCTTGGTTTTAAAAGCAATTTTTCTAAACTCTTTAAAGCAAAATCAAAATTTTCTTTCAAGCAAGAAAGATTGATTTCCAAGCTTTCAAAACCACTACTTGCCTCTAAATTTATCGCTCTAAATTCTAAATCCTTAAAAAATTTATCATCCACGCCTTCATTTAAAATACGTGAAAACATCTTAGCTAAGCCTGCTATTTCATCATAACTTCTAGCACAATTTCTAAAGACAAGCTTTAAAACAACAATAGGAAAATCAGAATTTTTTTCAAAAATAAAAGGGATTTTAACACCCCTACTCTCTAAATACTGCATTAAAACCTTTCTAAAATTTCATAAGCGGTATTGCGTTTAGCTGGATTTTCGCCTAAACTTCTAATCAGCCTTATCATCTCATCTTGATTCATTCTATAACTTGCTCCTGCGGCACTTACTACATTTTCTTCCATCATGGTTGAGCCTAAATCATTAGCCCCAAATTTTAAAGCAAGTTGACCTATAAGCGAGCCTTGAGTTACCCAAGAACTTTGCAAATTCTTAAAATTATCTAAATAAAGTCTTGCTAAAGCTAAAAGTCTTAAATACTTATTAGAACTTTGTTTCATAATCTTTGGATGTTTTTGGATTAAAGCAGTATTATCACTTTGAAAGCTCCATAAAATAAAAGCTCTAAAACCACCTGTTTCATCTTGTAATTTTCTTAAATGCTCAAAATGATCGATGATTTCTTCATCATTTTCAACCGTTCCAAACATCATGGTAGCTGTACTTTTCATACCGATTTTATGAGCTTGGCGATGTACTTCTAACCAAGTAGATGTATCGCATTTATTGGGTGCAATGATATCACGCACTCTATCGCTTAGCACCTCAGCTCCCGCTCCTGGTATAGAAAATAAACCTTTAGCTTGCAGTCTTTGCAGCACTTCAGTGATGGAAATTTTAGATGCCTTTGCAATATAAGCGATTTCAACTGCTGAAAAACCGTGTACAGTGACATTTGGATAATGTTCTTTTATCCAAGAAACTAATTCTTCATACCATTCTATTTTTAATTTTGGGTGCACCCCACCTTGAAAAAGAATTTGTGTACCCCCAATAGCTTCAAGCTCCTCTATCTTCTTGCCTATCTCCTCAAAGCTTAAAATATAAGCATCATCTTCTTTATGATGGCGATAAAAAGCACAAAAAGAACAATCAATACAACAAACATTGGTATAATTAATATTTCTATCCACAACAAAAGTGGTAATTTTTTCAGGATGAAATTCTAATTTTCTTTTATAAGCCATTTCTCCAAGTTCTGTTAAACTCGCATGATGTAATAAATCTAAAGCTTCTTTTTTATCCAGTCTTTTCAAAATTTTTCCTTGTTTTTTACATAATTAAAATAATTATAGCATTTAAAATATAAATTATGCTATAGTTTCACTTATGAATTACATTGAACTATTAAAAAATAATAAAAATATCAGAATATTAGCTTCGGTTCAGTTTATAGTATATTTTGGAGCATGGTTTTCTCAAACTGGAGTTTTTACCCTTTTAGTCGAGCTTAATGCTCCTACTTGGGCAACAGCTACAAGTGCTATGCTTGCTTTTTTACCTGGAGTTTTACTTGCTCCTATTAATGGCGTCATAGTAGAGAAAAATAAACCTAAAAAACTTTTACTCAGTATGATTAGCATAGAATTAATTTCTATTTTTTGTCTTATTTTTGTCACAAGTCTCAGCATGCTTTGGCTTTTGTTTATTTTAATCTTCATAAGACTTTGCGTTGCTTCGATTTATTTTCAAGCTGAAATGAGTTTATTGGCTAAAATTTTAACCCCTCAAGAACTTAAACTTGCTAATGAAATGCACAGTGTCATTTGGGCGATTTCTTATACAGCAGGTATGGCAAGTGCGGGAATTTTTATTTATTTTCTAGGAGTTAAAACCGCTTTTTTATTTGACTGTGTACTTATACTCATAGGCATTTCTTTTTTAGTAAGATTAAGCATTCCTGATTTTCATCAAAAAACACAAAGTCGCTTTTTTACCATGATAAAAGAAGGATTTTTCTATGTTTTAAACAATAAGATAATTTTTCATCTTATCTTGCTTCACGCTTTTATAGGTTTAACTGCTTATGAAACCTTGGTTACGCTTTTAGCACAACATCAATATAAAGAAGTTTTATCTGCTGCTTTAGTAATAGGGTTTTTAAATGCAGTACGTGCTTGTTCTTTAGCTATAGGACCTATGGTTTTAAGCAAATTTATTAATGATAAAAATTTATTTTACATGTATCTTGGTCAAGGTTTTGGTATTATACTTTGGGCTTTAACTCAATTTAATTTTTATATTTCTTTTTTAGGTTTAATTGGTGCAGGTTTTTTTACCTCAGCGCTTTGGGCTTATACCTACACTATGATACAAAAAAATGCCGACAAAGAATATCATGGCAGAGTAATTGCTTATACAGATATGATTTATCTTAGTTTTAGCGCTATTATTTCAATGCTTATGGGCTTTTTATTTGAAATAGGCTTGAGTTTAGAACTGATTACAGGTTTATTGGGTATGATTTTTATCTTTGCGGCATTTTATTGGAAGTGGTTTTATAAAAAATATTTGTGAAAATTCACAAATATTTTAAATTTTAAACAAATCTTGAAGATTTTTCATTGCTTCTTCATTGCTGATGGCATTATTTAGCTGCGACGAGCTTAATTCATTGAGCTCTATTTCATAACCACTTAACATAGAAGCAAGACGAATATTAATACCATTTTTTCCTATAGCTTTACTTTTTTGTTCGCTATTTAAACTTACAATAGCTTTTTTATCTTCAATTTTTACAGAATTTACAATAGCAGGAGCCAAGGCACGAGAAATTAAAATTTCACTCTCATTTGTAAATTCTATACAATCAATATTTTCATTATGAAGCTCTTTGCTTACTGCATTAATTCTTACACCTTTAACACCTACTGTAGCACCTACAGGATCGATATTTGCTCCATTGGCTTGAAGAATGATTTTTGCTCTTTCACCTGGAATTCTAGCACATCCTATAATATTGACATAACCATCTTTGATTTCTGGAACCTCAGCTTCAAGTAAACATTCTAAAAATTTAGGACTTGTACGACTAAGCTCGATTTTAATACCCTTATCTGTATAAACACGGCGTATCACCGATTTTACCACATCACCTATTTTAAACTTTTCCCCTTTAATGCGATTTTTTCTTGGCAAAAAAGCTCTTAATTCATCTATTTCAATAAAAGTATTTTCTTCATTATCCACTCTAACAACTGTACCAAAAACCATTTGCCCTACTTTGTTTTTATATTTTTCAAAAATAGTTTGTTCTAATAATTTTTGTATATGATATTCAAGTTCTTTATGCAAGGTATTTACCGCAGTTCTTCCTAAATTTTCCAAAGAACATTCATAAGTTAATTCATCTCCTATTTCAACATCTGGAGCTTCTGATTTTGCCTTACTTAACGCGATAAAACTCTCACTTTTATTTTGTAATCTCTCGTCATTATCTGCTACTATGGTAATTTTTTGATAAAGATTTAAATTTTTAGGATCTACAAAAAACTCATATTCTTGTCCATAAATTCTTTTTGCAGTATTGATTAAAGCGGTAGCTACTTTTTCTTTTACATTCTCTAAGTTTAAATTTTTTTCATTAGCAATAGATTCGATAATATCTGCTATCTTTTCCATATTTTATAAAACCTTTTTTTGTGGGAAATTTAAAAATGTAGATAAAAATTATATCCTTAATAAGTTTAATTAAAAGTAAAATTTGCTAAAATTATAGATTAAAATGAAAATTCTTAAGGATTTAGCTATGGAATTAAAATTGGCAAGAACTTTGATTAATGAAAAACCTAAAAATATTAGCCTAGAAAAAATCGAAGAGGCTATAGAAAAAGAAGGACAAAAGTTTTTTTATTTTGATAAAGATAATACACACAAACAACTCATTGCCCTTGTAAATCATTTTGAAAAAAAAGGAGTAAGCATTTATCATAGAACCGTAAAATACGGACTTGATGATAATGATTTTATGTATGAGGTACATATTCTTTGAGTGCTAAAAAACTTTTTATCCAAACTTTAGGTTGTGCGATGAATGTCAGAGATTCTGAGCATATGATCGCAGAATTAACACAAAAAGAAAATTACGCACTAACAGAAGATATCAAAGAAGCAGATCTTATTCTCATCAACACTTGTTCAGTGCGTGAAAAACCTGTGCATAAACTTTTCTCAGAAGTAGGTGGTTTTGAAAAAGTTAAAAAAGAAGGTGCTAAAATAGGAGTTTGTGGATGTACTGCATCGCATTTGGGAAATGAAATTTTCAAACGTGCTCCTTATGTGGATTTTGTTCTAGGGGCAAGAAATATTTCTAAAATCACTCAAGCTATAAAAACTCCAAAATTTATGGGCGTGGACATAGACTATGATGAAAGTGAATTTGCTTTTGCAGATTTTAGAAATAGTATTTATAAATCCTATATTAATATCTCCATAGGTTGTGATAAACACTGCACTTATTGTATAGTGCCACATACTAGAGGAGATGAAATTTCCATACCTTTTAATATTATCTATAAAGAAGCTCAAAAAGCCGTTGAAAAAGGCGCTAAAGAGATTTTCTTGCTAGGACAAAATGTCAATAACTACGGCAAAAGATTTAGAAACGAACATAAAAAAATGGACTTTTCAGATCTTTTAGAAGAACTTAGCACTATAGAAGGTTTGGAACGCATTCGCTTTACAAGTCCACATCCTTTGCATATGGATGATAAATTTTTAGAAGTTTTTGCCAATAATCCAAAAGTTTGCAAATCCATGCACATGCCTTTACAAAGCGGCTCAAGTGAAATTTTAAAAGCTATGAAGCGTGGCTATACTAAAGAATGGTATTTAAATAGAGCTTTAAAACTTAGAGAACTTTGTCCAAATGTTAGCATTTCTACAGACATTATTGTAGCTTTTCCAGGGGAAAGTGAAAAAGATTTTGAAGAAACTATGGATGTTTTGGAAAAAGTGCGTTTTGAACAAATTTTTTCTTTTAAATACTCCAAACGCCCTTTAACAAAAGCCGCAACCATGCCTAATCAAATCGATGAAGAAACAGCTTCAAGAAGACTTAGCACCTTACAAAATCGTCATAGTGAAATTTTAGATGAAATTGTAAAAAAACAAGAAAATAAAACTTTTAAAGTTTTATTTGAAGAATTAAGAGCAGGCAATAGCATTGCTGGAAGAACAGATAATAATTTTTTAGTTCAAGTTGAAGGTAGCGAAGAACTTTTAGGGCAATTTAAAGAAGTAAAAATCACTAATGCAAAGCGTATGGTTTTATATGGGGAAATCGTTTAAAATCCATTGCTTAACATATATAATTTTCATCTTGCAATGGCTTATTTTTTTAAGCTGTAAAAAGCACTATAAAGGTGAAAAAGTTGACCGTAAAGCTAGTGTGATACTTTTTTGGCATGGAAAATTAGCACTCATGCCTTTTGCGTTTAGACATTATAGACAAAAAAATAAAAAAGCCTATGTCATGATCTCCCACCATAAAGATGGAGAACAAATTGCAAAAATCATCAAGCTTTTCGGTCTTGATACTGTAAGAGGAAGCACTTCAAGGGGTGCTAGCAGTGCACTTAGAGCTGCATTTAAAGTTTTAGAACAAAATGACGATATAGTTATCACGCCTGATGGTCCACGTGGGCCTTATCATAGTATTTCAGATGGTTCTATCATTTTGGCTCAAAAAAAAGAACTAAAGATAAGAATTTTAAACTATGAAGCAAATCGTTTTTGGAAATTTAAAAGTTGGGATAAGATGATCTTGCCAAAACCTTTTAGTAAGATTACTTATAGTCTAAGTGAACCTTTGGATATTTTATCTTTAGATAAAGAAAAAGCTAAAGAATTTCTAATGGAACAATTTGATAAAATTAGCTTAGCTGATCAATTTAAGGAATGAAATGTTATTTTTACTTAAAAAAATATTTCCACAACTTTTTATTAGTATTATTTTAGAAGATAAAAAAAATATTGTAAAAGCTTCTATTTACAGAGGAAATAAACTAATCAGTAGTAATGAAAAAACTTTTGATAAAAGTGAAAATTTATTAGAATACATAAAAAATTTAAGTAAGCATTTCTTATTTTACCACACTGCTTTATTTTTAGACGCCAAAGAACAAGGATTAATACCTAGTACAAATATTCAAGATTGTGAGCACTTTAATATAGGAAAAATCAGCTTACAGCATATTTTGTTTAATAATGCCCTTGTTTATACGGCTACCGAACATGTGGAATATTATAGCGAGCTTTTTGAAGAATATAGAGGTTTAGATTTTTTATATTCCCCTTTTGCCCTTCTTTACTACAATATACAAAAAGAAAAACAGCCTGATGATCAAATTTTACTTTATGGATTTAAACAAGGACATCTTTTGGCAATTATTGTTGCTAAAGGCAATACTATCTTATACGGTGATTTTAAAATATTTGAGCAAGAATTAGGTTTAGAACTTGAACTTCCATCAGAAGATAATCAAGAAATTGAAAACAACAACGATGATACCGAAGTTACCTTAGATAACTTCAATGAAGCCTTAAATAATAAATTTGATCTACTTGATCAAGAAAATAATCTTGAAACTTTGGATAATAATGATAATTTTAATCTTGATGAATTAAATCAATTTAGCAATGATATGGAACTTTGCCGTTATATTATTACGAGCATTGAAAAATTTTACAATGATGATAAATATGCTGGGGTATTTATCAATGGTATTTTATTATATAGCGAATCAGATATTAACATAAGTGCTATTGATTTTTTAGAAAGTGAAACTTTTTTAGAGATAAAAACGAAACAAATCAACGCCTTAGATCTTATGATAGAATTGATGCGAAAGGAGCTTAAATGACTTATAGCTTCATACAGCCAAGAAAAAAACCTATTTTCACACTCTTTGATAAAATTTGGCTAGGAATTTTTGGTTTTAGTATATTATTTATCTTGCTAGTATATTTTACATATACAATAAAAATTGCATTAATCAATAGCTCTATCGATGATGAAAAACAACAAGTTATAGTGCTTCAAAATCAAACTAAGCAAAATGAAATGCTTTATGAAATTTTATTTGATCAAAGCCAAATAGCGAAAAATTTTAACACTCAAAATCAAATTGTTAAAGAAAGCTTAAGAAATCTATTTGATATTATTGTCAAAACTGATAACATTACTCTTGAAAGCGTTGAACAAGACGAATATTCCTTAAAACTTATCGGAGTCACTCCTACAAGAGAAATGTTTACTCTACTTTTAGAAACCCCTTTAAAAAGCATCTTTGATCAAAGCTATACAACCTATTATCGCTTAGATAATGGGTGGTATCGTTTTGTTAGTATTAGTAAACAAATTCCAGGAGTTGCAGATGAAAGATAAAAGTCTAGAAGAAATTGATTTATTAAAGCTTATCATTTGCGCGTTAAGTTTTATAAGCGTTTGCACAGCCTTGATCTTATTTTTACTTTTACCGACATTAAAAAATTATAAACAAGCAAATCTTAGAGAAAACTCACAACTTGCTATCTTAAAAGCCGCTAAATTAAAATTTGACTTTAGTGAAGATAAAATATCAACTCTAAGAAGCGAAAACAACAAAAGTTTAGAGCAATTTGAGCAAAATTTTAATATAGGAAATTTTGATATTTTTTTACAAAAATATTTTCAAAATGTAAAAATTCAAGAAACTAAGCCCGAAAAACAAGAAAAATATCTAAAAAACCGCTTAGCCATTAAAGCGACAATGAACAATCCTAGAAGGCTTTATGATTTTATTGATGCTCTAAAAAACTATAATAACTTAATCAAGCTTGATTATCCACTTAATCTTAAAGCAGGAGAGCAAGGCATCTCTATAGATCTTACTCTCAAAGTTTATTCAAGCTAAACTCACATCTTCACCTTTTAAAATTTGATTCATAGTATTCATTGCGCACATTTTTCCACACATAGAACATGAGTTTAAATCATCAGGGCGACGCTCATTAAACATTTTTTTGGCCCTTTCTCCATCAATAGCGAGTTTAAACATTTTTTCCCAATCTATCTCTTGCCTAGCCTTACTCATCTCATCATCTCTTGCTCTTTCTTTTGGAAGTTTAGCTATATCTCCTGCATGAGCTGCAATTTTAGTTGCAACTATACCCTCTCTGACATCTTCTAAATTTGGAAGTCTTAAGTGTTCAGCTGGTGTTACATAACACAGCATATCAGCACCATTAGCTGCAGCCACAGCTCCTCCAATAGCACCACTGATATGATCATACCCTGCGCCAATATCTACTACCAAAGGGCCTAAGACATAAAAAGGCGCTCCTTTGCATAAACGCTTTTCTAATTGCATATTTGCCTCTATTTCATTAATAGCCATATGCCCTGGACCTTCTATCATTACTTGAACCCCAACATCCCAAGCTCTTTGAGTAAGGAGTGATAATTCTATAAGCTCTGAAATTTGCGCCCTATCACTTGCATCGTGAGTAGAGCCAGGACGCAAAGCATCGCCCAAAGATAAAGTTACATCGTATTTTAAACAAATGTCAAGCAAATCATCATAATACTCAAAAAAAGGATTTTCAGCATCTTTCATCATCATCCAAGCATAAAGCACAGAGCCTCCTCTTGAAACTATATTTGTAAGTCTTTTACTTTGTTTAAAAATATGCGCAGCGCGAGAATTAATACCTGCATGAATTGTCATAAAATCAACCCCGCTTTTAGCATGATGATATACAACATCTAAAAAGTCTTTAGCACCAATTTGTTTTAAATCTTTTTCTAAAAATCCTACTGCATCATATACAGGAACTGTTCCTATCATAGCTTTTGAAACATTAACAAGCTCGTCTCTAAAACGACTTGTTTTGCCATAATTACTTAAGTCCATAATTGCTTCTATATCAAATTTATGAGCAAGCTCTACTTTTTTCATTTCCTCGCTATAATCAACGCAATCATTTGAAACTCCTAAATTTACATTAACCTTAGTTCGAAGTCCAAAGCCTATACCATTTGGATCAAGACTCTTATGGTTGATATTTGCAGGGATAATAATTTTACCGCAAGCAATATTTTCAAGCAAAAAATCTTTACTTAAATTTTCTTTTTGTGCAACAATCTGCATTTCTTTAGTAAAAATACCTTGTTTGGCATAATTCATTTGAGTTTTCATAAATTTATCCTTTAAAAAATTTGGATAAATGAAGGGTGAGTATAAATTTTTAAAGTATTGAAATTTATAAATCTTCCCGACGCTGGCATTATCCAGATCCGGTTCGGTCTAAGCTTTTAGCTTACTCTCAGCCTGTTACACAAGCTCCCGTCATTTATGTTTTAATTATACACTTTAAATATTTATTTTTGCTTTATGCGTGCAGTCTTTGTAAAATTTATAAGTTCTTCTGTAGTTTTTATATGATAAGGAAGTTTTCCAAGGCAATATTTAAAAATTTCAGCAGCTGCTAAAGCATCATCTAAAGCCCTATGATGTGCATTTTCTATACCCAAAAGCTCTTTTAAAACTTCTAGTTTGTATCTTGGGCTTTCTATGCAACATTGTGCAAATTCTATAGTGCAAATACGACGATTAAGCAAAATGCCAAAACCACACTCATTTAAAGCCTTAGAAATAAAACTATAATCAAAACGCACATTATGCGCTACAAAAATACTGTCTTTTAAAAAAAGCCTAAAATCACTTAAAACCTTTGCTAAACTTGGAGCATTTTCCACCATCTCATAAGTAATACCCGTAAGTTCGGTTATATTTTCTGGAATTTCTTTTACTTTAACAAAACTTTGAAAGCGTCCAATTTCTTTAGAATTTTGAATTTTTACTGCTCCAATTTCTAAAATTTCCCCCTTACTTACACCGCCAGTACTTTCTATATCTACTATGCAAAAAATTTCATCTTTAATTTTTGTTGTGCGTGTTTTAAGGGTAAAAATATTATCTTTATTCAAAGTTAAACCCAAACCCAAAAGCTCAAAAGTTTCCAAATCTAAATCAAAATTTTTTAATTCTTCAACTTTGGCAAACTCTTGCATCACCCAATCATAAGGCTTGCTTTGCTTATTTAATATAGAAATAATCTGATCAATTTGCTGCAAACTCAAAATTCAAGCTTTAAAGATGAAATTGCAGTTTTATAATCATTAGAAGAAAAAATATAACTTCCAGCCACCAAAATATCAGCTCCGGATTCTTCTAAATCGCTAGCATTTAAACCATTAACACCACCATCAACCTCTATAAAAACTTTAGCATTTTTTTTATCAATCATTTGGCGCAATTCTTTGATTTTTTCATGCACCAAAGGTAAAAATTTTTGTCCACCAAATCCAGGATTAACACTCATTAAAAGTACCATATCTACAAATTCTAGCATGTGTTTAATAGAATCAATAGGAGTGTGCGGATTTAAAACAATAGCAGGATGGATTCCTTGACTTCTTATATATTCACAAAGTCTTATAGGATGAACTTCGCTTTCCATATGAAAAGAAATGAATTTTGGTTTCAAAGGGATAAAAAGATCTATAAATTTACTTACATCTTTAACCATCAAATGCACATCTAATGGCAACTTACTAATAGTTGAAATTTTTTCGATCACGCAAGGTCCAAAAGTCAAATTTGGAACAAAGTGTCCATCCATTACATCAATATGTAAAAGATCTGCACCTGCAGCTTCAATAGCTTTAACTTCTTCTTCTAATTTCAAAAAATTTGCAGACAATAAACTTGGAGCTACATACATGATCAAAACCTTAAAGTATATATAAATGTGATAAATAATATTTTATCGACTTATATATTAAAAAAACTATAAATTATGGAATATTTTAAGCTTAATTTTGATAAAATCTCCATTTAAAAATTTTCATAAGGACAAGAAAATGGCAAGAGTATGTCAAATCACAGGCAAGGGTCCAATGGTGGGTAATAATGTCAGCCATGCTAACAATAAAACAAAAAGACGCTTTTTACCTAATCTCAGAACAGTTCGTGTAACTTTAGAAGATGGCACCACGAGAAAAATGAGAATTGCAGCTTCTACTCTGAGAACTCTAAAAAAACAAAATTCTAAATAATTTTGAGGATTTATTCCTCAATTTTAATATTTCAAATTTAAAAATAAAATTTAATAAATCACTTATATAACACACATTTAAAAATTATTATTAAGTTTATTATTTTTTAAGCCAAAAATATCTTTTAATAGTGTAAAATACCTTATTAAATGAATTTTAAATTTCACTAATACAAGGAGAGTTTATGCTACATGAATATAGAGAATTAATGTCAGAGCTAAAAGGTAAAGATGCTCATTTTGATAAACTATTTGATCGTCATAATGAACTTGATGACATGATTAAAGATGCAGAAGAAGGTAGAACTTCTCTTAGCAGCATGGAAATTTCAACCTTAAAAAAAGAAAAGCTTCATGTAAAAGATGAACTTAGCCAATATCTAGCAAATTATAAAAAATAAGGCAAAACAATGTTTGGAAGTAAAATAAACCATTCTGATCTTCAAAAACTTGAAGAAGAAAATAAAAATCTTGCACATAAAATTGAAAAATTTCAATCGGAAAATTTAGAATTAAAAAATAAAATTACATCATTAGAACAAGCGGCTTTAGAGTCTAAACTTAAAACAGATCTTTTAAATGTTTTATTAACTGGGGTTTTAAAAAATATTACTATTGTTCAAGGCGATATGTTAGAAAATGTAAATAAGGCAGAAGTTATCTCTAGCTATTCTAAAACTTCTCTTGCTGAAATGGATGAACTTAACCATATTGCTAATTCTATCAATGCTTCCTTAGGGGATATTACAGAATCAGCCAATAAAACAAGAGATGTTGCAGGAACATTGCATAGAAGTGTTGATGAAATTACTAATGTAATCAATTTAATTAAAGATGTTTCCGATCAAACCAATCTTTTAGCTCTTAACGCTGCTATAGAAGCTGCACGCGCAGGTGAACATGGGCGTGGTTTTGCTGTTGTTGCTGATGAAGTAAGAAAACTAGCTGAAAAAACACAAAAAGCAACCACAGAAGTTGAAATGAATATCAACCTTTTAAAGCAAAATGCAAATGAAATGTATACTCAAAGTGAGCAAGTTGAAAAAATTTCTATAGATTCTAATGCTCATATTATGAGTTTTTCCGAAAAATTTACTCACTTAGTAAATGAAGCGCATTCTACCAATTCAAATGCAGTTGGTATCGCTTCAGAAGCTTTCGTATCTTTAGCAAAACTAGATCATATAGCTTTTAAACTAAATGCTTATAAAGAAATTTTTTCCAAATCAGGAAAGCAATTAGCCGATCATACATCTTGTCGCTTAGGAAAATGGCTTGCTAGCACTGGAAAAGAAAGATTTGGGCAAAATAAAAGCTTCTTAAAAATTAACGAGCCACATGAAAAAGTTCATGAAAATATGAATAATGCTATAACAATAGCAAATACAGAAGATATTAGCAAAGATATTACTCAACACAGCATAATTAATAAATGTGAAGTTGCTGAAAATGCATCGCTTGATCTTTTCAATGTATTTAAAGAAATGCTTGATGAGTCAGATCATTAAAATCCTAGGTTGAACCTTTTTAAGGTTTAACCTAAATAATCTTTAATTTTCCCCACTTTTCCTTTAAAAACCACATATAAGCAAAATCAAGCAAAGGCGTTCTTATCATATTTTTACATTTTTTTTCAAAATCCTGCACCTTAACATAAACAGCTTCAATCTCTTCATCACCAACTCCACCTCCAGAAGAAATTTTATCTTTTTCATCAACTTCTGCGAAATAAAAGCTTTGCTTGCTTACACCTGAACCAAACCCTGTATAAAAATCTCCTATTTTTTCTAAATTTCTAGGAGCATACCCTAGTTCTTCTATACATTCTTCTTTTGCTATTTCCTCTAAAGATAATTTTTTATCTACAAGTCCTGAACAAAGCTCTATAGTATAGCCCATATTATCATCTTTTACATAATCTTTATCATGCATTTGATGATACCAAAGTGGTATGCGAAATTGGCGTACAAAAATAAAACTTTCTAATTCTTTATGATACAAAAGCACTGAAACACTATCTTTAGATTCTATAAAATCCCAAGTACAAAACTTACCATTACTTTCATAAGCAAATCTCTTAGGCTTAATATAATTTGATTTTTCAAAAGAAAGTTCTTTTAAATTTTTAAACGCCATAATAAAACCTTTTATTTATTTTTCACATTGTACTTTATTTTTGCTTTTTTGAAAATATAAAGATGATTAAAGCCTTAAAAAATTAAAAATCATATTTATAACTCAACCAAAAACTCCTTCCTTCTGTATAGTCTTGATAACGATTTGCATATCCAGCAGGATTAGCCCCATCCCATTTAGTAACTTGAGGATCGAAGAAATTTTTATCAAAAAGATTTTGCACTGCAAAACTTAAGCTAGATTGCTTATTAATTTTATAATTTATCCCTAAATCTACTATATAAAAAGGCTTATATTTTTGCCATGGCAGACTACCATTACCGCCACCTTTTGCTTTAGCTATAGTATCAAGTCTTGCCCGTGTTTTTATATAGGAACTAAATTTACCTCGCTCATAGTTTAATTTTAACATTGCTATATGCCTTGGTAAATTTTCTATTCTATCACCACCAAACCAATTTTTTTGACCATCTTTGTAGCGATTATCCATAAAAGTATAACTTGAATTTAGGCTAAAGCCATTGTAAGTTTTGGTATTAAATGCAAATTCTACACCTTTAGTCTGTGTTTTTCCAAGATTAATAGGACGAGTGCAAACAGTGGTATTGTTACAATTAATACCATTTTGCATACCTGTTAAATCTTCACTACTGATTTGATTTGTAAAATCAGTAATAAATCCTGTGATAGAATAATGTGCAAAATCAAATACCCTAAAATCAACACCCAATTCATAATTTATACTTTCTTCTGGTTTTAAGTCAGGGTTTCCAAAATAAGCATTATTATTGGCATAATTATAATATCCATTTGTCAACTGCTTGACAGCAGGAGTTTTATAGCCTTTTGAAACACCTCCTTTAAAGGCTATATTATCATTTAAGTGATAAACCAAATAAATCCTAGGGGTAAATTCAGAATCAAACAAATTGCTATAAATATAACGCAAACCTGTAGTAAAAATCAAATCATCGGTTATAAAATACTCATTTTCCCCATAAAGTGCAACCGTGGTTTGATCAAGTTTTTTACCTCTTATTTGACTACCTGCGCTTGCTTGATCATTTTTTAACATCTCATAATCAATCCTTGCACCAAAGGTATTTACTAAATTACCGTATTGACCTAAATTCCAAGGTAAAACAACCTTACCTTCTCCTACCCAAATTTGACTATGTAACTCCTTATCCTTAGTGCTACCATATTGTAAATATGAGCTAGTTAAACCAAAATCATAATTACCATCATGATTTAAAACAATATTATCTTTAAACAGTTGCCTTTCGCTTTTAATAGCCCTACTACTTGTAGAATTCACCGAAATTTCATTAATATATCGCTCTATATCAAAATATATATTATTTTTATCATTTACTGTCCAATTAAGCCTAGAACCAAAACCCAAGCTAGTAAAAGCACCTGGACTATGACTAGCAATTTGGTAATTATCAGGTCTTTGTTGATCACCATTCCAAACCGGTGTAGGCCATTTTAAATCAGAAGCTACCTTATCATAATACTTCAACCTTGCAGAAATTGATAATGTATCTTCAATCAAAGGAGTTGCTACATAAGCATTAAATCCCCCAGCATTGCCATAGTGATTAGAGTGCTGTTGCAAAAGAGTGTTAAATTCTATATTTGCCTCAGTTTTATCAGGATTTTTCTTAGTGATAATATTTATCACACCGCCTACAGCATCACTGCCATAAAGCGTAGAAGCTGGACCACGTATAACCTCAATACGCTCTATCATAGACAAAGGTGGCAGATATCCTGACTCACTGCCACCAAAACCATTATCATAAAACCCATTTGCAACACTTTGACGTTTTCCATCAATTAAAACTAGAGTATAAGAACTACCAAAACCTCGTATGCTAAAATCATAAGTGCCTGTTTTATTCATAGTCACATCTACACCTGGAATATCTCCTATAGCCTCTCCTATATCCTTAATTGGCTTTTTTTCAAGCTCTTCTTTTGTAATGATAGAAATACTAGCAGGCGCATCAACCAAATCTTGTTCAAAACCACTAGCACTAACCACAACATCATCAAGTTGATATTTTTCCTCTGCTTTCAATAAAACTCCAGATAAAATTAAAAAACACAGTAAACTTTTTTTAAATTTCATATTTTTGATTTGAGTCAAATTAATTCCTTTAAAAATAATTATTTTGATATTTAAAATCATTTTTGAAGTATAAAAAAAGAATACTTTTAATTAACTTAATTTTGATAACAATTATAAATAATAAAATTATTTAAAAAAGCGAAGTAAAAGCCTAAGCCTCTTGATAGGCTCCAAGCTTTAAAATTTTCTGCATACGATTTGCAGAAAGTTCTCGTACGTCAATATTTTCAAGTTCATTTAGAGATTTTTTTACATAATCAGCAATAGCTACTGCTGCAGCTTCTTTATTACGATGTGCACCATTTGTAGGCTCATCTATAACATCATCAATTAAACCTTGAGATTTTAAATCATCAGCCGTTACCTTCATAGCCTTGGTTGCAGCTTCACTTTTTGCAGGATCATTCCAAAGTATTGCAGCACAACCTTCAGGAGAAATTACTGAAAAAACAGAATTTTTCATCATTGCAAGTCTATCTGCAACCCCTATAGCTAACGCCCCGCCACTACCGCCTTCTCCAATAACTATAGCAATGGTCGGTATTTTCAAATCACTTAATTCATATAAATTTCTAGCGATAGCTTCACTTTGCCCTCTTTCTTCAGCACCTATTCCAGGATAAGCACCTGGAGTATCTATCAAAAATAAAATAGGAATTTGAAATTTCTCTGCAAGTCTTGCTACTCTTAAGGCTTTACGATATCCTTCAGGATGTGGCATCCCAAAATTTCTAGCGATTTTATCTTTTGTTCCACGTCCTTTTTGCTCACCAATTACAATTATTTTTTTCTCTCCTAAATAACCCATAAAACAAACAATAGCAGGATCATCTCTAAAGGCACGATCACCATGTATTTCGTGAGCGTCATTTAAAATAAGTTCAATATAGTCAAGAGCATAAGGGCGATCTGGATGACGTGCTAATTGCAAACGTTGAAAATCACTTAAATTCTTATAAGTTTTAGAAATTTCTTTTTCAAGATTTTTCTTTAAAATCGATACAGCTTCAGTGTCTCCTTTAATCTGAGCATTGATAATGTCCTCGTCAATTTGCTGAATATTTTTTTCAAAATCTAAATAAGAAGCCATATTAATCTACTTTTTTAAATACAACACAGCCATTTGTGCCACCAAAACCAAAAGAATTGCTCATCACCACTTTTAAATCTACTTTTCTTGATATATTTGGAACATAATCAAGATCACATTCATTATCTTTTACAAGCTGATTGATTGTAGGCGGAACTACCCCGTCTCTTAAAGCCATAACACTAACAACTGCTTCAATTGCACCTGCAGCACCCAAGCAATGGCCTGTTTGTCCTTTGGTGGAACTTATAAGCGGGATATTATTGCCAAAAAGCTCTTTAATTGCTGCGGTTTCATTTTTGTCATTTACAGGAGTTGAAGTTCCATGTGCATTGATATAATCTACCTTTGGATTCCCTGCCATATTTAAAGCTTTTTTCATAGCTCTTAAAGGTCCATCTAAAGTTGGTGAAGTAATATGATGCGCATCTGCACTTTCTCCAAATCCAATTAATTCAGCATAAATTGTAGCACCGCGTTTTTTAGCCTCTTCATATTCCTCAAAAACCAAAGCTCCAGCACCTTCTCCCATGACAAAACCATCTCTTTCTTTGTCAAATGGTCTTGAAGCATGCTGTGGATCTTCATTTCTAGTTGATAAAGCTTTCATTGAAGCAAAACCACCTATACCCACAGGACAAATCGCAGCTTCTGCGCCTATGACTAACATCTTTTTAGCATTTCCCAAAGCTATACTTTTATAAGCTTCTCCTATAGCATGAGTTCCTGCTGCACAAGCTGTAACACAAGAAATATTTGGCCCTTTAAGTCCATGCTCTATAGAAATCAAACCTCCTAACATATTTACAAGTGCTGAAGGTATGAAAAAAGGGGAAATTTTACGCGGACCTCGCTCGGAACAAATAACGGAATTTTTTTCTATGTTAGGCAAACCTCCAATACCAGCAGCCGAAACAATGCCAAATTCTTCTTTGTCTAATTCTTCGCTAAATCCAGCATCCTGCATTGCTTCTCTTGCTGCTTTAATTCCAAGTTGTATGAAACGGTCAATTTTTTTTACTTCTTTGCCATCAACAACCTCTAATGGATCAAAATTTTTAACTTCAGCTGCAATTTGAACAGGAAAGTCTGTGGCATCAAAAAGAGTAATTTTATTTACTCCGCTTTCTCCATTGCAAATTGCTTTAAATGAACTTTCTTTATCTAAACCAAGGGCATTGATCATACCAATACCTGTAACTACAACTCTTTTCAAGAATAAGCTCCTTGCAAGAAAAAAATTATTTTTTTAGATTGTCAATATAATTTACAACATCTTCAATTTTAATTAATTTTTCAGCATCACTATCTGGAATTTCTACTTCAAATTTTTCTTCTAAAGCCATAATAAGCTCTACAACATCTAAAGAATCAGCACCTAAATCTTCAATAATTTTTGATTCCATTTTAACTGCATCTGCATCAATACTTAATTGCTCTATTACTACTGCTTTTACATCATCAAATGTTGCCATTTGTTCTCCTTCAAAAAATTAAAATAAAGCGTATTTTACTATAAAAAGCTTAAAATATTTATAGTTTTTCATTATACTTGAAAATAAAATATTAAAACATAAAGGAAAAATGATGCTTTTCTCTAATTTAATCAAAGAAAATCAAAAAATTTGGGATGCTTATCTACATCATGATTTTGTTAAAAAATTAGAAGATAAAAGCTTAAAGCAAGAAAATTTTCTTTTTTATCTCAAGCAAGATTATATTTATTTGCTTAATTACGCAAAATGTTATGCAAGATTAGCACTTAACTCAAATACTGCAAAAGAACTTCGTTTTGCTATGAAATTCCAAAATTATATAGTTGAAGGAGAAATGGAACTTCATCGTGCAATTTTATCTCTTGGCATTAATGCAGATGAACTCGATACAAAAAATGAAAGTTTAGTCAATATAGCCTATTCGCGTTATATGTTAAGCGTAGGTGAAAATGGAGATTTTTTAGATATGTTAGTTGCTCTTAGTGCTTGCGTTATAGGCTATGCAAAAATAGGTGCTGAAATTATAAATCGTTTAAAAAATGAAAATTTAAAAGATCATCCTTACAAAGAATGGATTTTGACCTATGGAAGTGAAAATTTTCAAAATGAAGCTAAAGAATTTGAAGATTTTGTTAATTCTTATACTTCAAGTGTTAGTGTACAAAAATTCCAAAAACTCAGCGAAATTTTTCATACTGTAACACGCTTGGAAGTGGCTTTTTAGGAGCATTCTTTAAGAATGGAATTAAATCTTTAAACATGGGCTTTTTGCCCATGTTTTTATGCAATTTTACTTGCATTAATAATATTATAATCTAAACCAACCATTTCTTTAGAAAGTCCTAATGCAAGTCCTACTAATTGTGATAAATGAATAATAGGCAATCTTGCTTTAGAATTAGTATAATCTTGAAATCTTTCTTGATAGATATCAAGCTGCATTTGACAAAGTGGACAAGGTGTTACAACACAATCGGCTTGATTTTCACTTGCATTATTGACAATTTGACTAGACATTTTTTTCACAGATTTTTCTGCAGGATAAGAAGCATGAAAACCACAACAATCAAGGCGTTTTTCAAAAGGAACTATTTTAGCCCCTAAAACTTCTACTACACTTTCAAAACTTTTTGGATTGGTTGAACTTTCTTTTTTACCGAAAGCATCTTCAGGTCTTAAACTATGGCAACCATAAAATAAAGCTACTTTTAAATTTGAAAGCGGCTTTTTCACCTTGCTTTTTAAATTATCCAAATCCTCATAAAGCTCCCACAAAAGACTTGTAATAGGCGTTGAACCTTGATATTTCATTCCACCTTGTGCTAAAAAAGTATTTATGCGTTCTTTTGCACCCTTATCAAGAGTATTTTTTGCTTTAGTTAAAGTTAGCATACAAGTACTACAAGTTGTAAGCATTGGCATTTTCATCTCTTCTGCTAAAGCAATATTTCTTGCATTAGCTACCAAAGTCGCAATAGGATCAACACACTGCGCTTGAGAAGCTCCACAACAACTCCATCCCTTAATTTCATTCAACTTCCAACCCAAAATAGGTGCAATAGCTTCAAGTGAAATTTTAGATTCTTTTGCAGCTTGAGATAAAACACAACCTGGAAAAAAAGCGTATTCTTTTTGCATATTTTACTCCTTAACAGCAGCTTCTTGTGCCGCCTTTATCATTTTAACCAAATCTTTATGCCCTTCTATTTCATCCTCGCCAAAAACATGCATAGGATTCATTTTTCCTGCGCGCATAAGTTTAAAAGCTATATCTGTTTTGCCCATAGAACCTATAACACCCTCAGAACGCAAAGCAAGATAAATTTCATTCAAACGTCCTGAACCTTCAACTAAATCTTTATAAAAAGCTTCAGCATGATCAGGCCCTAAGCCTTCATTTAAACCTTTTTTAATCGCCATCACTCTTAAATTTGCTATATCACTTACTGAACTTATACCCTTTGGACAACGATCAGCGCACTCTTGACAATGAACACAAAGCCAAAGTCCATTCATTACACTAGGTTTTACATGCAACATAGGATCCTTACCTCGAGAGTCTGCCGCTGCACGCCAAGCATGAGTAAAAACAAAAGGTTGCATATAATCGCTACTATCTGCTTCTAATTTATTACACTCTGAAGCACAGCTACCACATAAAATACAATCCCATTGCTTGCTAATACGATCAAATTCTTCTTGACTTTGTTTACAGCCCTTTTCCGCTGAAAATTCATTTTTTGCCACCATGGCAGGACGAATTTTTCTTAAATTTTCTATAGAAGGCTCCCAATCCACAATTAAATCAGAAATTACTCTAAAATTTCCAAGCGGAGAAATGCGTATACTTGAAGGATTATCATATTCTTTTAACAAATCTTGCATTTTAGTATCACAAGCAAGATAAGAATGCCCATTCACACGAACTGCACAAGCCCCACAAATCGCAGATTGACAAGATGCGGTAAAATTTAGAGTAATATCTTTTGTTTTTTTAATAAAAAGCAAAAGAGAGAGTAGAGTTTTTCCCTGTATATCCTTATCATCAATATCATAACTTTGTTCATATTTTTCCTTGCCATTAAAACGATCTATGATGATTTTCATTGTACTCTCCTTCCATCAAGTGAAAACTCAGTTACCACGACATCTTTATAACTAAGCTTTAATTCATCATTTTCTAAATTTACAATGCTATGTTTTAAGAAATTTTTATCATCTCGCTTTGGATAATCTTCTCTAGTATGAGCCCCACGACTTTCAAGTCTATTTCTAGCTGCTAAACAAGCACAGCGAGAAAGTAAAATCAAATTACCAAGCTCTACATAATCTGTAAAAGCAGTATTCATCACTTCATTAGGATTTGGAATACGAATTTTTTCATATCTTGCTTGTATATCTTCTAAATTTTTTGCTAGAAGATCGAGTTTTTCTTGAGTTCTAAAAATCCCCATATTATCCCAATTTTGACTTCCTAGCTCTTCTCGCAATTCATACATTTCTTGACCATTTCCGCCATTATTTGTAATTTCTTTAAATCTAGCCTGCCATTTTTGAGCAAGTTCATGAGTTTTTACCCCTTTTCCAAAACTTGCATCTTTGGCATAATTTGTCGCACCAATACCTGCTAAATGCCCCGTTACAACTGCATCGGCTAAAGAATTTCCCCCTAGTCTATTAGCTCCATGTATAGAAATACAAGAAGCTTCTCCACCTACATAAATTCCAGCAATTTTAGTACTCATATCTTCAAATTTAGCCACTTCAATTCCACCCATAGAATAATGCGCCGTTGGACGGATAGGTACAGGAGTATCTACTAAATCAATATTTTCAAAAAGCATTGCAGTGTGACGAATTTTTGGTAAATCTTTTAAAATTTTTTCTTTTCCTAAGTGGCGTACATCGCACAAAACATAAGCTCCAAGTCCCTCACCATAACCTCTACCTTCACGAATTTCTGTTTCTATAGCACGCGCAACCACATCTCGCGGTGCAAGCTCCATTTTTTCATGGTAATTTTTCATAAAACGCTCACCACGATTATTTAAAAGATATCCCCCTTCACCGCGCGCCGCTTCTGTAATAAGAGTTCCACCATTTGCAACTCCTGTTGGGTGAAATTGTATCATCTCAGGATCTTCAAAACCAAGTCCTGCTCTAAGAGCAGCTGCCACACCATCTCCTGTGGCAATAAAAGGAGTTGAAGTTCTATTATAAAATATCCTTGTATATCCCCCTGTAGCAATTACCAAAGCTTTACATAACACAGGATAAATTCCACCGCTTTGTATATCTCTTAAAACGACACCTTCACATTTTCCATCCACAACACCTATATCCAAAAGCTCATGATCCATTAAAAATTTCACACCGCTACTAATAGCATCATCTAAACAAGAATGCATTAAAATATGACCTGTTTTATCTGCAGAATAGTTACAGCGTTTCTTAGAAGCTCCTCCCATTAAACGCTGAGCTACTCCACCTTGTTCATTTCTTGAAAACAAGGTTCCTATAAAATCCATATTAAAAATAGCCTTTCCAGCTAATTCACAAAATTTTAAAGCCGCATCTTGATCTACCAAATAAGCTCCGCCTTTGATAGTATCATAAGCATGTAATTTATAGGAATCTCCATTAGAAAAATCAGTAACTCCATTAATTCCACCCTCTGCCATACAAGTTGCGTTACGCGATGGCATCATCTTTGTAGCTACTACAACGCTTAATTTTGGATTTTCTTTTCTCACTGCGGCTGCAGCACGCAAACCTGCTCCACCTGATCCAATTACCAAAACATCACAAGAAGGTAAATTTGCATCTTTATCTATCTTAGATGAATCATCTAAAGCATAAACTCCACTTGAACTTGCAGCTAAAGCTCCTACACTAATACAGGCTGTTTTTATAAAATCTCTTCTAGAAAATTCACCCATATCATTCTCCTTATTTAAAAAATTAATAATAATTTTTAATGTAAGTCAATCTTACATAACCGCATGCCAAAAATCCAAAAACAAACTCTCCTTTCAATATAAAATGGATTAAAAATAAATTTATAATTTAATAAATATAAAAAAGCATAAGATAAGTAATCAAAGAAGATAGATGAATATAATAAAATAAATATTAAAAAATTTTTGCAATATATCATAATCTATTCCTTGCAAATTAAACGGAATGATTATACTTTAAAAAAATAACAAAAAGTTAACATTAATTAAGATAATATTTATCTTAATTAATATATAGTTAATAAAATTATCAAATCATTAAGCTTTAAAAAGCTTAAATTCTCCATTCATAAATTGCATTCTAGCGCTTAGATTATCGAGATAAAAAACTTCAAATTTTGAATTTTGTGGAGTTTCATAAAGATTTACAAGATAAGGATATTTTTCAAACATCATTTTTTTAACTTCTAAATTTGATTCAAAAACTGCATTAGCTCTAAGTCTTAAAAAAGTATCATCTTTTGCACAAGAACAAAATTCAATACCATTATAATTTTTTATATGCTTAAAAAGTCCTTTTGTGTTTGCTGTGCAAAAATAAATTTTATCTCCCACAAGCAATGGACTTTGTATAGGACGCACTCTAGGATTTCCACAAGTTCCTAAAGTGGCTAAAAATGCCGGTGCATTATCATCTAAAAATTGTGCTATTTCTTTTAAATCCATCATTTTTCCTTACATATATAAACCACCATTGATCTTAAGTACATCGCCTGTCACATAAGAGGCATAATCACTAAGTAAAAATGCTACACAATTAGCCACTTCTTCAGGTTCTGCAAAGCGTTTTAAAGGGATATTATCTTGATAGGTTTGTTTGATTTCATCGCTTAAAACTTCAGTCATATCGCTTTTTATGAAACCTGGAGTTACACAGTTAAAGCGTAAATTTCTACTTGCTCCTTCTTTAGCAAAAGATTTAGTCATAGCTATCATTCCACCTTTACTAGCAGAATAATTTACTTGTCCAGCATTGCCCATTTCTCCGACAATAGAAGCGATATTTACAACAGCACCAAAGCGTTTTTTACTCATGGTTTTTAAAGCTTCTCTACAACCTAAAAAAGCTGAGCTTAAATTCGTATCCACAACGCCACTAAAATCTTCTAATTTCATTCTTAAAGCAAGTTTATCATTTGTAACGCCTGCGTTATTTACAAGATAACTTAACTCTCCATCGCTCTCCACTATGGTTTTTACACCATTTTCAAACTCATCTTCTTTGCTTGCATCAAATTTAATCACAGCAGCAACGCCACCACTTGCAATAATTTCATCTTTTAAAGCATCTGCAAGTTCAGGTTTTGAACGATAATTGATCCAAACTTTAAGCCCAAAACCTGCCAAAGTTTTTGCGATAGAAGCACCTATTCCCTTACTTGCTCCAGTAATTAAAACATTTTTTCCACTAAATTTCATTATCTATCCTTAATAAGTTTAATTTTAAAAATTGCAATCTTAACAAATTTCTTATAAAAAAGACAAACAAACTAAAACAAAGCCTCATTCATTTCTTTTGGAATTTCTAAGTCTAAAATTTTAAGCACGCTTGCAGCTATATTACTCAGCCCCATATTATCTTTAATCTTTGAAACTTCCTTTGCTTGCACAAAAACAAAAACATCAAAAGTGGTATGATTGGTAAGCAAATTTCCTTTTTCATCTTGCATAGCTTCGCAATTTCCATGATCGCTTGTAATGATAAAAGCATAATCATGCTTTTTTGCACATTCTACAATCTCGCCCAAACAAGTATCCACCGCTTCAACAGCCTTTATAGCAGCATTAAAATCGCCTGTATGTCCAACCATATCTCCATTTGCAAAATTTACCACTATAAAGTCTTCGCCCTTTTCTATACCTTTTTTCACTGCATCACACACTTCAAAAGAGCTCATTTGGGGTTTTGTATCATAAGTTTTTACCTTAGGACTTGGGATTAAAACCCTTGTTTCATTTTCCAAAAGCTCTTCTTTCCCGCCATTAAAAAAGAAAGTTACATGAGCATATTTTTCGGTTTCTGCAGTATGAAGCTGACTAAGCCCTGCTTTAGAAATCACTTGGGCTAAGGTATTTTCAATTTTTTCTTTTTCAAAAAGTACAGGGAGTTTAAATTTATCATCATAAACACTCATAGTAAGTAAATTTTCGAAGACTTTTTCTCGTTCAAACTCTTTAAAATCTTTAGAATTTAACACTTCAACGAGTTGTTTCATTCTATCATTTCTAAAATTGATAAAGATAATGCCATCTTCTTCTCTCATACCCTTGTAATTCTCATTTTGCACCGCTTTAATAAACTCATCAGTAATATTTTCATCATAAGATTTTTGTAGATATTCTAATAAATTTGGCACCTTATAAGCCTTACCTAACAAACACTCATAATATTCTTTTACCCTATCCCAACGTTTATCTCTATCCATAGCATAAAAACGCCCACAAAGTGTAGTAAAATGCACGCCTAAATTTTCACAAAATCCTTTTAAGTCTTTTATGAAATTTAAGCCACTTTTTGGGCTTACATCACGCCCATCAGTGATTGCGTGAGCAAAAACTTCATTGCCATTTTTCGCACAAATTTCAAGCATGGCTTTAAAATGCGTATCCATAGAATGCACCCCGCCATCGCTATAAAGCCCTATAATATGTACTCTTTTACATTTTGCTAAAAGTTTTTGTAAATTCTCATTTTTTTCAAGCTCTTTGTTTTCAATGGCTTTATTAATACGCACTAAATTTTGATAAATAACACGCCCACTTCCTATACACATATGCCCTACTTCGCTATTTCCCATTTGCCCTTCTGGTAAACCTACAGCCAAACCACTCGTTTTTAGTAAAGAATTTGGGACCTCCTTAAAAAGCTTTTCATAACTTGGTTTTTTAGCTGCTTCAAAAGCATTAAACTTACTATTCTTATTATACCCTATTCCATCTGTGATAATTAAAACGCATTTTTGCTTCATTTTTCTCTCTTTTATAAGAATTTTTTTGGTTAGATTTTACTAAAATTAAACTTTTAAAAACCAAAAAGAAGGCTAGATTTTGTATTACCTTTCAGATTTAAGTCATTATGCTTTTTTTACTTATATTAGTGTGCGTGCAGGATTTGCATTTTTTATCGCTTTATATTTGTCTTTATTTTTAATGCCTAAATTTATTACTTGGGCAAAGACTAAAAATGCTAGTCAACCTATTTACGAATACGCCCCAGAAACTCATAAAACCAAATGTCATACTCCAACCATGGGTGGGCTTATTTTCATCAGTTCTGCAGTAATTGCAAGTTTATTTTGTATCAAATTTGATAATATTTTTGCTATAAGCGCTTTACTTTGTTTGATACTTTTTTGTTTGATAGGACTCATAGATGATTTAGGCAAAGTTCTAAAAAAAGATAATCATTCAGGACTTAGTCCAAGAATGAAGCTTTTAGCACAAATCATCGCTGGACTTATTTGCATCTTACCTTTATATTTTAGTTCAGAGCTCAGCACGGAACTTTTTATACCTTTTTACAAACACCCTCTTTTTGATATGGAAATTTTTGCCATTGCTTTTTGGATTTTGGTTTTAATTTCTAGCTCTAATGCTGTAAATTTAACCGATGGACTTGATGGCTTAGCTACAGTTCCAAGTATTTTTTCTTTATCTACTTTAGGGATATTCTTATATTTGAGCGGGAATTTAAATTATAGTGAATATTTACTTTTGCCAAAAATTCAAGGACTTGGTGAAGTGGTGATTATTTGTGCTGCATTAATCGGTGCTTTAATGGGATTTTTATGGTACAACTGTTATCCTGCGCAGGTTTTTATGGGGGATAGCGGAAGTTTAGCTTTAGGTGGATTCATAGGATTTTTAGCTATCATTAGCAAAAATGAAATTTTACTTTTACTCATAGGTTTTGTTTTTGTTCTTGAAACTGTTTCTGTAATTTTACAAGTTGGAAGTTTTAAAATTTTTAATAAAAGAGTCTTTAAAATGGCACCTATTCATCATCATTTTGAAAAAGTTGGCTGGGTAGAAAATAAAATTATAGTGCGTTTTTGGATGATAGCTCTACTTTCAAATTTACTTGCACTTGCATCAATAAAGCTAAGATAATGAAAATTTCACTTTTTGGATACGGAAAAACCACACGTGCTATTGCTGAAAATTTGGTAGATAAATTTGGACCTTTTGATATCTATGATGATCATTTTACAGAAACAAAAAAAGATACACTAGGAAATTTACTTTTAAATCCTAATGATTTTGATGATAATTTAAGCGATATTGAAATTCCTAGTCCAGGTTTTCCACCAAAGCACAAACTCATTCAAAAAGCAAAAAATTTACAAAGCGAATATGACTTTTTTTATGATATCATGCCAAAATCCGTTTGGATAAGCGGAACCAATGGCAAAACCACCACCACGCAAATGACTACACATTTATTATCACACATTGGCGCTGTTATGGGTGGAAATGTTGGAACTCCTTTAGCAGAGCTTGATCCTTATGTAAAACTTTGGATACTTGAAACTTCATCTTTCACCCTACACTATACTCATAAAGCTAAACCTGAAATTTATGCACTTTTACCTATAAGTCCTGATCATCTTTCTTGGCATGGAAGTTTTGACAACTATGTTCAAAATAAGCTAAGTGTTTTAAAAAGAATGAATGAATGTGATGTAGCAATACTGCCTAAAATTTATGCAAATACTCCAACAAAGGCTCATGTAATAAGCTACGAAGATGAAAAAGATCTAGCTATTAAGTTTAGCATTAATACGGAAAAAATTTCCTTTAAAAGTCCTTTTTTACTCGATGCTATCATGGCTTTAGCTATAGAAAAAATTCTACTTGATACTTTAAGCTATGAGCTTTTAAATAGCTTTGTAATGGAAAAAAATAAACTCGAAGAGCTTAAAGACAGTCAAAATAGGCTTTGGATAAACGACACTAAAGCTACAAATGAAAGTGCGGTAATGGCTGCACTTAGTCGCTATAAAGATAAAAAAATCCATCTTATCATAGGGGGAGATGATAAGGGTGTAGATCTTAGCAATTTATTTGATTTTATGAAAGGATTTGATATAGAACTCTATGTTATAGGTGTTAGTAGTGAAAAAATGCTTGATTATGCAAAAAAAGCGAATTTGAAAGCCTATAAATGTGAAGTTTTATCTAAAGCTGTAAATGAAATTTCAAATCACTTAAAAATCAATGAAGTAGCTCTTTTAAGTCCCGCTTGTGCAAGTTTAGATCAGTTTAACTCTTACGCAGAGCGTGGAAAAGTTTTTAAAGAATGTGTGAATAAAATTTAATTTATTATACAATCCATATAAATATACTAAACCTTCCAAACCCCTAAAAACACCCTATTCTCTCTAAAAACCCTAACCAGCAACAAACTCTTTTTTAAACACAATTCTAAGCATCATCTAAAACAACAATAAAAATAAACATAGGATTTATATATAAAGTAAGTAATGAAGATATTTAACAAGTCCGCAATGAGCTACTTTCCCCCTGCCAGTAAGGCGTAGTATCATCACCCACGATGTGCTTAGCTTCTTGGTTCGGGATGGAGCAAGGCGTTTCCACATCTGTATAATCACGGACATTGTTATTTAAATATTCTTTGAAAGATTGAATTTAAAAAATAAAGCTTAATCTTTCATTTCTTTACTTTTTTCTTTATTCTCTTTCTTCTTTACTTATCTTTTATCTTTAATAAGTTTTTATATAGAATACTTAAAAAACAATGTTAAGAGCAAGTTCTAATATAAACTTTACTTGAAAGATTTCTATTAAACTCTAAATATTATCTATATTCAAAGTCTTCTTAAAAACCTTAACAAGGAAGTGATGCTTTATTAAAGATAAGCCAAACGCTCTATTAGTACTGGTCAGCTAAAGGACTTTCATCCATTACACACCCAGCCTATCAAACTAGTAGTCTTCTAGAGAGCTTAGAGAAGATTCATCTTAGAGTTGGCTTCACGCTTAGATGCTTTCAGCGTTTATCCTTTCCAAACTTAGCTACGCTGCGATGCTCTTGGCAGAACAACAGCTACACCAGTGGTTTGTTCAACCCGGTCCTCTCGTACTAGGGTCAAATCTCTTCAATCTTCTTACGCCCACGGCAGATAGGGACCGAACTGTCTCACGACGTTCTGAACCCAGCTCGCGTACCGCTTTAAATGGCGAACAGCCATACCCTTGGGACCTGCTCCAGCCCCAGGATGCGATGAGCCGACATCGAGGTGCCAAACCTCCCCGTCGATGTGAGCTCTTGGGGGAGATCAGCCTGTTATCCCCGGGGTACCTTTTATCCTTTGAGCGATGGCCCTTCCACACAGAACCACCGGATCACTAAGACCGACTTTCGTCTCTGCTTGACTTGTATGTCTTGCAGTTAAGCTGGCTTATACCTTTATACTCTACGAACGATTTCCAACCGTTCTGAGCCAACCTTTGTAAGCCTCCGTTATTATTTGGGAGGCGACCGCCCCAGTCAAACTACCCACCAGACATTGTCCCACTTGAGGATAACTCAAGCTGGTTAGCTACCCAAATAAGAAAGAGTGGTATCTCAACAACGGCTCATATACAACTGGCGTCATATACTCAAAGCCTCCCACCTATCCTGCACATTCTTATCCAAGTAGCAGTGTCAAGCTGTAGTAAAGGTCCACGGGGTCTTTCCGTCTTGCCGCGGGTAGGAGGAATTTTCACCTCCACTACAATTTCACTGGATCCCTCTTTGAGACAGCTCCCATCTCGTTACGCCATTCATGCAGGTCGGTATTTAACCGACAAGGAATTTCGCTACCTTAGGACCGTTATAGTTACGGCCGCCGTTTACTCGGGCTTCGATCAAGAGCTTCGCTAATGCTAACCCCATCAATTAACCTTCGAGCACCGGGCAGGCGTCACACCCTATACATCCTCTTACGAGTTAGCAGAGTGCTGTGTTTTTGGTAAACAGTCGGGAGGGACTCTTTGTTGTAAGTTTCTTCGCTTTCGGAGTAAATCCTAGTACGAAGCTAACCACACCTTATACCGAAGATACGGTGCTATTTTGCAGAGTTCCTTAAAGAGAGTTCTTCCACGCGCCTTAGAATACTCATCCCACCCACCTGTGTCGGTTTACGGTACGGGCAACATTAGCTAAACTTAGAAACTTTTCTTGGCTCGACGGCATCAGGGGTTCTTCTATCCATCCGAAGACTTCAAAAAGCCTTTCAGTTCTCGGAGTATTGTTATACGGATTTGCCTGTATAACCTCCTACGACCTTAGACTAGCACTTCCATCCGCTAGCCCCCTTAGCCCTAAGCGTCCTTCCATCGCACACTAATGTTGGTATTGGAATATTAACCAATTTGCCATCGTCTACCCCTTTCGGACTCGACTTAGGACCCGACTAACCCTACGATGACGAGCATCGCGTAGGAAACCTTGGGTTTACGGCGTTAATGATTCTCACATTAATTATCGCTACTCATGCCTGCATGCTCACTTCTATTCGCTCCAGCACTCCTTGCCGGTATACCTTCGACGCAAATAGAACGCTCTCCTACCACTTGCACACAACTTAAACTACTTAAACTTTAAACCAAGAATATTTTTACTGATTTTACTAAGTTTTATTTCTATCTTTACTCTATAAAAATCAGTAAAAATATAACTTAAAACATATAACTTAGTTTTTTATATTCTAAACTTAAATAATCTAAGTTGTGTGCAAGTCTACAGCTTCGGTACTTACTTTAGCCCCGTTATATTTTCCGCGCAAAATCACTAGACCAGTGAGCTATTACGCTTTCTTTAAAGGATGGCTGCTTCTAAGCCAACCTCCTGGTTGTTTAAGTAACTTCACATCGTTTTCCACTTAAGTAAGATTTAGGGACCTTAGCTGGTAGTCTGGGTTGTTTCCCTCTTGACGACGGATTTTATCACTCGCCGCCTGACTGCTGTGATTACATATAAGGTATTCGGAGTTTGATAGGGTTTGGTACATTGGTGTATGCCCTAGCCCATTCAGTGCTCTACCCCCTTATATTACGACACAACGCTATACCTAAATATATTTCGGAGAGAACCAGCTATCACGAAGTTTGATTGGCCTTTCACCCCTATCCACAAGTCATCCCGGGGCTTTTCAACGCCTATGGGTTCAGTCCTCCACTAGTTCTTACACTAGCTTCAACTTGCTCATGGATAGATCACTTCGTTTCGGGTCTGCAGCATCTGACTAAGCGCCCTATTCAGACTCGCTTTCGCTACGGCTTCGCGTTTGCTTAACCTTGCCAGACACCACAACTCGCAGGCTCATTATGCAAAAGGCAGTCCATCACACTGTATTGCTACATAGTGCTCTGAATGATTGTAAGCAAATGGTTTCAGGTTCTATTTCACTCTGATCACCTCAGTTCTTTTCACCTTTCCCTCACGGTACTTGTGCACTATCGATCTGGTATTAGTATTTAGGGTTGGATCGTGGTCGACCCGGATTCAGACAGGATTCCTCGTGTCCCGCCCTACTCAGGATACTGCTAGCTAAGCTTTGTTTTTCGCATACGGGACTATCACCCTCTATGGCTATACTTTCCAGAATGTTCTGCTAAACTCAGCTCTTGCACATTGCAGTCCTACAACCCCCAGTGCAAGCACTGGGTTTGCCCTCTTGCGCTTTCGCTCGCCGCTACTGACGCAATCTCTATTGATTTCTTTTCCTGAGGGTACTAAGATGTTTCAATTCCCCTCGTTCGCTCCTATATAGGTAATGTATATCTCTATACATTGGGTTGCCCCATTCGGAAATCTACGGATCAAAGCTTCTTGACAGCTCCCCGTAGCTTATCGCAGTCTAGTACGTCCTTCATCGCCTTTACCAGTCAAGGCATCCACCATTCGCTCTTAGTAGCTTACCTTTTGATGTTCTTTTAGCAAATGAGCAAGGCTCATCTTAAAGAACCAAAGCTAAAGGCCTACCCCGCCAACCTAAAAGATATTAGACTTAAAACGAAATAAACTAAACATTCATTAAAAAATTAATGTAGATAAAGCTTCAATTCTTAATCACTAAAAAAACAATTTGCATAAAAGTTAGATATAATCTAACTTCTACCTTTTATTATTGATTCTAAAACGCATCACTTCCTTGTTAAAGTTTTTATGATAAGACTTCTTTATCTTAAGACGGAAAGCATTCAAACACTTAATATAAAACTAAATGATTTAGTCTCAACTAAGCTGTGAGTTTGAAACTTGTCTTTAATTTATAAATCTTAAATCTAATATTCTCTTTATTATAGAAATAAAGATAATTAAAAGATATAAGTTAAACCAAAGAAAAGATAAATAGGTTTTATCCTTTAACAAGTCCTGTAAAATTGTTTTTATTAAAACTTGCTTGTGACTCTTAACAATGATAATTAAAAAGAACATTTAGGTTTAAAACCTAAAGGAAGTATATATATTAATATAATCATTATAAATATAAATACATAATGTATATGCTACTTATATCTATTTAAAGTATATTCTTTTATAGTTAAAGATAAAAGTAAATCTGAATATAGAGTTTATATTTTATATTTAATCTACTTTATATACTTGCTTTAGATTTTAAAGCTTTTTTATTCAAATCTTTTTTATGGTGGGCCTAACAAGACTTGAACTTGTGACCTCACCCTTATCAGGGGTGCACTCTAACCAGCTGAGCTATAGGCCCTTAATAAATGGTGGAGAATAGCGGGATCGAACCGCTGACCTCCTGCGTGCAAAGCAGGCGCTCTCCCAGCTGAGCTAATTCCCCATAAACAATTAGCTTTATCATCAATCTTTGAAATCTAAACAAGAATCAATTGAGTTTATATATTGAAGTAATAGTGGTGAGACTTATTACTTTGTACTCTAGAAAGGAGGTGATCCAACCGCAGGTTCTCCTACGGTTACCTTGTTACGACTTCACCCCAGTCGCTGATTCCACTGTGGACGGTAACTAGTTTAGTATTCCGGCTTCGAGTGAAATCAACTCCCATGGTGTGACGGGCGGTGAGTACAAGACCCGGGAACGTATTCACCGTAGCATGGCTGATCTACGATTACTAGCGATTCCGGCTTCATGCTCTCGAGTTGCAGAGAACAATCCGAACTGGGACATATTTTATAGATTTGCTCCACCTCGCGGTATTGCGTCTCATTGTATATGCCATTGTAGCACGTGTGTCGCCCTGGGCATAAGGGCCATGATGACTTGACGTCGTCCACACCTTCCTCCTCCTTACGAAGGCAGTCTATTTAGAGTGCTCGGCCG
>NZ_MJYC01000081.1:0-4473 GCF_001763115.1 Campylobacter sp. BCW_4323
TGAACTTACCCTCTCAAATATAAAAGATAAAGAACAAATTTATTTAAAAGCCCAAAAGGATTATGATGAATTAGTCCAGCATAATTTCACTCAAAGAATTTTAAATGATAAAGATTCTAAGGTAGATGGAATTTATAATGAAAGGATTAAAAAGATTCATACTCAAATCATAGACTTAGCTAAAAATGTCAATGTAGGAGGAGAATACTTAACTAATGTAGGCTTATCTAAAGATACCATAGTAGGATTAAGCAATACCTTAAATGTAGGAGTAGATAATAAAGTAAGAGTATCTAAGAATTCTAGCGAATATGTAGGAGAAAACAAAGACATAGAAATAGGTGCTAATCAAAATACTATTATCCATAAAGATGAGACAAGGAATGTGAAAGGAGAAAATAAATTATTAATAGAAAAGTCTTTAACCCAAACAATAGAAAAAGAATTTTTCCTTAATGTTCATCAAAATTTATCCGCCCACATACAAGATAATACATCCTTAAAGTCCAATTCCATGCAGACAAAGGTAGAGGAACAATATTCTTTAGAATCAGATAATTCAACTTTTGACTTTCAAACAGATTGTGAAGTAAAAGCAGGTAATCAAATCCTCCATCAAGTAGGCGATACTCAAATTGTTACTAAGGGAGATTGTGTTATCATTAAAGCAGGTGGAGTTGAAGTAACTATAGACTCTAAAGGACTTGTGGTTAGAGGTGGAGAGCTTAGGGCAGAGTAATGGAAGCACTTAATCAAAAAAATAGTTTAAATATTAGGCTTTTAAGTTCTAATAATATTCTTCTGCATAATCAAGAATTTAAGCTTTATGAAATAGCACAGGGCAATAAAAAGACTATTTTTACAACCAATAGAATGAGGGAAGCTCATTTAAATGCTAGTGAAATTTTTAGTAAAGAAGCACAAAGCTTTGAATTAATTTTAAATCAATCTAGTGTTTATAAAAACAAACCCATCTATAATCATAGATTTTTATTAAGAAGTTATGAGTATGGGCATTGGTGTGAAATAAAATTTGAAAGAAAGGCAGATAAAGGCCCTATAAACTCTATTAGGCTAAAATCCAAAGAATTTACCTTAGAAAATAATGAAAAAATAGCGCGTAATTTCTATACTTTTGGTGATATAGTAGAATTTGAAGCTATTTATGAGGATACAAAAATCAAAGAAGAGCAAATTAAATGGGGTTATGTTTTTATTCAGGATAAAAACACCTTAGATAAGTTAAACAAAAACCAATTAACTAATGACAAAAAGGAAAGTTCTTTATTTGATGAAGAAATTTTAAAAGATTGTTTTTATATTGAAAAAGAAGAAGATAAAGCCCTATTATCTTCTTCTATCATTCATAGACATTTAGACAACAAAGCTTATTGTGGAAAATCTCTTAGTTTGCAACTACCAAACCCTAAAGACACACAAGAGCAAAAAGCACTATTAGTCTTTGCTTATAAAGAAATACCCAATTATAATGCCTCTTATCTTATAAGAATAAATGATTATCCACAAATTACCATTGATTGCACTCTAGCAGAAACTCATAGAGCTATAAAAGACTTACAAAAACCATCAGATATTATCGATAATAGTTTATATTTTCAAAGGTTTGATATAAAAAATGATGTGTTTTTACCGCATTTAGGCTTAAGTAAATTTGATGCATTTCCATTGCAAAACTCCATACAACATGAAAAAGAAGTTTTAGATAAATTCCACTCTAACCCAAAATACAAGCAGAATTTTGCTCTATACTCTATTGCAGGGACTTTTAATATCTTATATATACCAAGCCTTATACAAATCACTAGAGTTACAAGATTCTATAATTACCATTCTTTATATGCTGCGTGCAAAAAGGTGCGTGCTTTTATCATTAATACTGTGAATTTTAATAATAATGGTAGCGATCAGCTTATTGGGGCATGGGATTATGAGAAGGTAGGATTTGATTTATATAATTCGATAATGCAATACCGAAATACAAAATTTCATTTTAAATATACCTCACCAAAATCATTCTTATTTCCCTTATATAATTCAGACTTTCTAAAAACAAAGCAGTATTTTAATCTAGGCTTAGATTTCTTTTTATATAGCTCTACATTTTTGGATATGGATTTTAGTCATACGCAAATGCAAGATACTGCTTTTATAGTGAGGAAGTAAGATGTTTTTTGCTGGTGGTGATTATGAGCCTTTTATATATGGGCTTAGTCTTATTGCATACTATTTTCTACCCCTTTATTGTCTGACGCTTTTATTGTATAAATATAAGCCTCAATATGTGAATCTTACTCTGCATATTGGAGCTTCAGCGTTGTTATACTTAGCTATGTGGGTAATATTTGTCGATACAACTATTATCAGCCTTTTTGAAATTTTTCAAATGTTTTTAATCCCCATTATCTTGCAAATTATACATCTTACCTTTATACTCTATGCTATTATCTATACTTATTTTGATATGCAAAAGATTTCATTTACAAAAAGACTAGGCAGATATATCGTTTCATTTTTTATTGGGATTGGACTACTTATCCTTTCTTTTGTAATGATGTATGCTATTGGATATTATATCAGCTCATGGTGTGATAGATATTATCTTAAAATCGATGAGAGAAATGAGGCGATTCGCACTATAACTTTTTATGTTCTTGTTGTGGTTTTTCCCAGTATAATTGCACTACTCCTTAGCTATATCCTCTATAAAAATCATAAGTCATTTTTTACTAAGATTCTATATAGAATCTTATCTATGATAGGCAAGGACAAACCATAATACAAAAACTTATATATCAAAACCACGACTACCAACAAACACAGAAACATTTCAATCTTGGTTGTGATTTTATAATTACAAGCCCAATATTTAAAAATATTAAGATTCCAAATAATTTGGATACAAAGAATCTATTGAGGATTATAGTAAAAAGTGAGGCGAGATAATGACTGATGGATTTGGGTTTTTAGCATATGTCTTTACATTGCCTGTATTGATTCTTGGTGGTATATTTTGTGTATGTATAGTATTTTTGATAAGATTTCAAAGCTTTTGTGGGTTTGTATGTTCAAAAAGTTTTTGGATTGCTTGGCTTTTTTCATATTATTTATTATTTTTGATTATCTGCATTACTTGTGAATGGGAGTTATTAACAATGTATATCTGTGGTATTTCTTTACCTTTGGTATATTTTTAAGAAAATTTTTTATGCAATCACATTTAACTAGCTCCAAACGAATTTTCATTGAGGAGTAGTTATTATGTTTGAAACGACAAAAAATACAGAGTAAATTAAAAGGAGTTCTTATGCAAAAGTTTTTAATAGTTTTAGGATTGTGTTTAATGTTAGCCATTAGTGCTAATGCTCAATCTCCAAAAGAAGCCAAACCTAGCTTTGATTGTGCTAAAGCTAGCACAGAAGTTGAAAAGATAATATGCAATGATGAAGATGGGGAGTTACAGAATTTAGATCGCTATATGGGTGAAGTCTATACACAATTAAGAAAAGAATTAAAGATTTCTAATTTTGCTGATAAGGAGCAAAGGCTAAAAGATCTTTTAGATTCACAAAGAGCATTTATTAAAAATTTAAATAAAGTTGATTTTATAAAAGATGCTTATGAAGAGCGCATTACACAATTACTTAAACTTCTAGGAGAAGTGCTAGATTCTAACAATAAAGAATTATGTGAATATGCAAGAAGATATGAGAGTGATGACAGTAAATGGCAAGAAGTTCCTCCATCTGTCAATCCTCCCTTTAGTATAGGTTATTGTGCTTTTGGAGCAAATAATCAATATGGCATTTTTTATCATTATTGCACAGAAAAAAGAGAGATTATAAAAAAAGAAATGGCAAAAGCTATCAAAGAAAAAAGTCTTTTTATCAGTCCTCCTAGAGTCTATAAAAGAAAAATTGATATTAATAATGATGGGGTGTTAGATAATGTAATTCTTTCACGAGGGGAATATTTTAGTGCACTTGCAATATATAAAAATGGTAAGCTAGATGCAAAAGCAAGTGGTAAAATCTATGGAGATGATCTGCATTTTCATGGAGAAAAAACTAGTTATCAAACTGTAATGGTTAATGAAGTGCCTAGCATAGCATTTGATACATATGCCCTGCCAAGCAATAAAATTTCAGGAATACCAGAACAAGCAGAATTTAACTCTGAAATTCCTATACTAAGCTATTTAACTTATGGAGTTATGGAATTTCAAGGAAAAAATTATATTACTCTATGGAACAGGAGATTTCTTAATGATGAGAATTCTACCTATCCAAAAACACGCATTTATCTTTTAGAAGGTAATAAAAGAGAGTTAAAATGCACTTTTTAAAAAGGAAATAATTGATGTTTGAAACGACAAAAAATACAGAGTAAATTAAAGGAGTTCTTATGCAAAAGTTTTTAATAGTTTTAGGATTGTGTTTAATGTTAGCCATTAGT
>NZ_MJYC01000081.1:4523-5353 GCF_001763115.1 Campylobacter sp. BCW_4323
AAAGTAAGGTTGAAAAGATGATTTGTAATGATGAAAGTGGGGAGTTACAAAAACTTGATAGATTGTATTCTAAACTCTATTTTTCAATACTAAAGAGTATCCCAAAAGATACAAAAGAGGGGCAAGAGACAAAAAAACAAATGCAAAAATTTGCTAAAAATTTTATAGATTATAGAGACAATATGCGTTGTTTTTTATTGGCAAAAAATGATGATGAAAAAGAAGTGGAAGAAGTATTTAACAAAGGACGCGAAAATGGAATAATGTATGAAAATCTTGACTCGGTTCATTTTGGTTTTAAACCACATCATTACAAGCCTTGTATAGCAAGGGTTTATAAAATGGGAATTTTATTGCTTAGCACCAATACTATCATAGATACAAGTTTTCTCATAGACAAAGATACTTTTTATACTTGCAAGGGCAATATGATACTCGATATTTTTTCTATTAAAGGTTTAGCAAAGTTTAGATTTTACAATAAATTGTTTCCACAAGGATATAAAGAAACCATTATAGAAGCCTCCAAAGCATTACAGGAATTAAGCTCAAATGGTCGCTATACTCAAGTATGTGCGTTTGAAGATGAGGGATTTATATGCACAAATGGAGGGTGTGAGTTTGATTTAGATGAAATGCAAACTAGAGTTATTCAGCCACTTGATAATTTTATTCAAAATATAGATTTTAGGAAACTAAATGCCAATTAAGACAACAAATTTAAGCTATGAGGAATTTAAAAGCTTACAAATAAATAAAATTAATTTCTATTTAAAGGAGGAGTTCTTATGCAAAAGTTTTTAATAGTTTTAGGATTGTGTTTAATGTTA
>NZ_MJYC01000081.1:5403-6332 GCF_001763115.1 Campylobacter sp. BCW_4323
ATTTAAGCTATGAGGAATTTAAAAGCTTACAAATAAATAAAATTAATTTCTATTTAAAGGAGGTGTTCTGATGCAAAAGTTTTTAATAGTTTTAGGATTGTGTTTAATGTTAGCCATTAGTGCTAATGCTCAATCTCCAAAAGAAGCTAAACCTAGCTTTGATTGTAGCAAAGCAACTACAAAAGTAGAAAAGATGATTTGCAATGATGAAGGTGGGGAGTTACAAAAACTTGATAGATTATATTCTAAACTCTATTTTTCAATACTAAAGAGTATCCCAAAAAACACAAAAGAGGGGCAAAATGAAAGAGAAGAGCTGAAATATTTTAATCACTCTGTTATGAGCGATAGAAATGTATTTCAGTGCTATTTTATTGTACCATTTGGGACAGGAAAACAAGAAGACTTTCGATCTAATTATTGCATAAAACAAATTTATTTAGAAGCGATTGCTACTTTAGCTTTTAGAATGATAGATAGCGAAGCTAATAGAAAAAAATGGAATTTTAACCAAAGAGTAGAAAAATTTAATGGTGCTGCTTGCCCGTTAGAAAAATATGATGAAATAAATTTTTTATCTAACTACAATTTATTTAATAATTTTTTTGAAAACACTACTAAAGGCATTGTTATAGATTTTATGGCTTATAATATTGCACAATGGAACTATTTTATTCTACAATCTCGGATTAATGAAGCAAATTCAGGCGAATTTGATGAGGCAGTAAAAGTATATAAAATACTTTATGAGAAGCTCTATCAAGCTTTTACAGAAGATAAAAAACTTAATAAATTATTAGGAAACTAAATGCCAATTAAGACAACTATGAGGAATTTAAAAGCTTACAAATAAATAAAATTAATTTCTATTTAAAGGAGGAGTTCTTATGCAAAAGTTTTTAATAGTTTTAGGATTGTGTTTAATGTTA
>NZ_MJYC01000082.1:0-543 GCF_001763115.1 Campylobacter sp. BCW_4323
TTATATCTATAAATAGCAGGAATTCTTGGATCAAGAAGTCTATCAAGCTTATGTCTTTTATAAATAATTTCTAGTCTTTCAGGGCTATAGTATCTTGGAGCATTAGGATAGCCTTGAGGAGGAGTTAAGGCTGCTAGTTTAGCGCTTAATACTAGGGTATCCATAGTCAGTTTAGCAGATCTTTCATCTCTTTCGTTTCTAATATCTACATCAAATCTAGTTGCCATTCCATTTTTATATCCATCCATATAATGATCAAATTCTTTCCTGCTTTCAGGAGTAGAATCTATATCTCTTGGATCTTTTAATTTACCTTTTTCAATATCATCATATAAAGCCCAAATGATTCTACCTTCTTCATCATAGGCAAAATCATATTTATTTAAATCAATCGTCCAATCTGCTCCTATAATCTCATCTAAAAAAGGAAGCATACCAAATTCATCTAATAAACTCTCATAATGATAATCGTGTAAATCGTAAATCATTTTTGCTCTAAGCTTATTCCAATGTTGCCCTGTAAGAAAAGAATTAGAACACAAT
>NZ_MJYC01000082.1:593-1311 GCF_001763115.1 Campylobacter sp. BCW_4323
TTCAGGGCTATAGTATCTTGGAGCATTAGGATAGCCTTGAGGAGGAGTTAAGGCTGCTAGTTTGGCGCTTAATACTAGAGTATCTTTGAATAAAGTGGCTTGTCGATCACCCCAATCATTTGGAATATCAGCATCAAATCTAGTTTCCATTCCATTTACATATCCATCCATATAATGATCAAATTCTTTCCTGCTTTCAGGAGTAGAATCCACATCTCTTGGATCTTTTAATTTACCTTTTTCAATATCATCATATAAAGCCCAAATGATTCTACCTTCTTCATCAAGAGCAAATTTATATCGATTTAAATCAATCGTCCAATCTACTCCTATAATCTCATCTAAAAAAGGTATCATACCAAATTCATCTAATAAACTCTCATAATGATAATCGTGTAAATCATAAATCATTTTTGCTCTAAGCTTATTCCAATGTTGCCCTGTAAGAAAAGAATTAGAACACAATACTGCTAAACCTAAACTTTTAAAAGCATTTTTATCTCCAAGTTGAGCTTGTAAAAACAATGCTTGTTGTTGTCTTGCTTTAAATCCTACGGCAGCTGTAGGACTAGCTTTAATATTTCCCAAAAGTAAAGCAGACAATTCCCATTCATTAAAGAAAGAATAAGATTTTAATGTTCCACGATGAGAACTTACTTCATCATAAATATAAGCGTATTCTTCATTGATTAAATTTCCTTTTTCATCTACATTAGCA
>NZ_MJYC01000082.1:1361-1838 GCF_001763115.1 Campylobacter sp. BCW_4323
TATAAAGCCCAAATGATTCTACCTTCTTCATCAAGAGCAAATTTATATCGATTTAAATCAATCACCCAATCTACTCCCATAATCTCATCTATAAAAGGAAGCATACCAAATTCATCAGGCTGTATAGTTTTAGCTAAATCTTTTACTAATTTAGCCCTTAAAGGATTTTTATGTATCCCTGCCATACCTATTTCTAAAAGATTATCAGCATAATTATAAATTCCTCTTTTTATACCTAATTCTTCATATCCTCCACCTGTGAGTTGAATATATAAAATAAAACATTGTATCATTCTGGCATTAAAGCCATGATTTTTAGAACGCACAAAATATTCAGGTTTTCCTAGTATTCCTGCTGCTATACCCCATTCTTGTCTAAAAAGAGAAGATTTTAAGGTTTCTTTATTATTGCTAACTTCATCATAAATATAAGCGTATTCTTCATTGATTAAATTTCCTTTTTCATCTACATTAGCA
>NZ_MJYC01000083.1:0-2829 GCF_001763115.1 Campylobacter sp. BCW_4323
GAACCAGAACAAATTAAAATGTATGAAGAAAGAAGAAAGATAAAAAAATAATAAAAAGGAGATATTATGGAATTTGATGTTGAAATTTTAGACAATCTTGAGAATTTTAAAGAATTCTTAAAAACAAAACCTAGCAAAGAAGTTTTACAGGCTGTTAATTCTCATTTAGAGGGTTTTTTAAGTGATGCGTATGATCATATCGATCCAGAAGAATACGAAGTCGCTTTTGAAGAAGAAACAGGAATATCTTATCGTGATGCTACTGAGGAAGAATTTGATGAGTGGTTTATTGCAAATGTGCTTTGCTTTGAGGATTTAAGTGAGATTTGCAAAATTCTTCGATCACTTTTAGAGGCTAAAGATTTGGATAAAGCTTTGGAAAATTTTAACAAAAAAAGCGATAAAGGGCTTTTAAAGGCTATAAACTTAGATGAAACTTTGGAAAAATTTGACAAAAAAAGCGATAAAAGGCTTTTAGAGGCTATAAAAAATGCTAGAGTGCTTGAAGCGGTGCGTTTGATAAATGAAAATCCAAATATTGCAATCGCTGAAGATGCTTTAGAAGCTTGTGAAGAGCTTCTAAATTCTTTTTATAAAAAGATTTCTAGTAAAAAAGATGGTAATGATGATAGTCCTTATGAAAATATATTAAGACATACTGGTTCGGCATTTGGTAGTTTAAAGCCAGCTGCAAAAAAAGCTGCAAATGCTAGCAGTATTGCAAAACTAAAAGTATTACTAAGAACTATATTAAAAGGCGAAAATGCAGGGGAGGTACTTAAAAAATCCGGTTTTTCTAAAGTGCTTTTTGGGAAAAAACCAGCTACGCAAAATCAACTTTATTGCCCGATGAATAATGTAGAACTTATATTTTTGGTACGATATGCACAAGATAGAAAAAAATATCTTATCGCTAAGGTAGCACTAGATTGTATTAATTTGATATATCTTGACTCGCTTTATGGTGCTTTTGAGTGTATGGAAAGATTTGATGGGATAGAATCTTGGGATGTTTCGCATATCAAAGACTTCTCTCGTTGTTTTTTTTGCTGTTCTGATATGAATGTTGATTTAAGTAAGTGGAATGTAAGCAAAGGTCAAAATTTTTATTTAATGTTTGGTCACTGTGAAAATTTTAACTGCGATATAAGCTCATGGAATATGAGCAAAGCTAAAAATATTGATAGTATGTTTTATCTCTGTAAGGAATTTAATCAAAATATTGATGCTTGGAAAGTTTCAGTTGAAGCGGTGATAAAGAGTAAGAATATTTTCAAAGATTCCCCTTTAGAATCCAATCCACCTCTCTGGTTTAAAAACGCTATTGATAAAATAAATACACCTACAGGTTTAGAAGGAATTTTAAATCTTCTAAATTTAAATATTGAAGAAAGGCGCCGCAAGGAAGAGTATTCACTTTTTATGATTGAACGATTAAATAAAGTTCTAGAAGTGTTTAATGCTACCAATGCAGAGAAAAAATTAAATGATACTGATCTTGCTAAAATTTACAAAGCGGCTATCAACAGTGAATATGAAACAGATAATATAACTTTTATACCTTTTGAGCTTATAGAATCGACTGCAAAGCTTGCTAAAAATCCGCAAAAAGTTCTTATAGGTTCTAAGAAAGAGGATTATTTAAAACTTGCATTAGAAAATGGGCGTCCAGATATTTTTAAGCTTCTTATTGAGTACGGATTTGATGCAACAAAGTTGTTAAAATCTTGCTCTCTTTTGATTGATTGTTGGAGTAAATCTATCAGACATGATTATGCTTTCACAGCCTGCATGCAAGATAAGAAAGCTTTGCAAAAGCGTGATAATGAACGCAAAGAGTTGTTAAGACTTTTTATACAACAAGGCTATACTTTTGGAGATCTCTATGATGCTGCAGCTCGCTATTCTTCAAGTGTATCAGGTTTTATAATGCATGTTATTGCGAACAAGTATTTTAGTGATGATGAATTACAAATTGTTTTAACAGGACGTTATAGTGATAATGAAGCTATGCCTTTTGTGTTTGCTCTTGCCTTGCAAGTAGAGGATAGTAAAAATCGAAATCTTGCTTGGAAAAGTTTATGTTATGCAATCTTCTTGGATATGCATAAAGGCGTAAAATCTCCAAAGTATAAAGATAAAGATCACCAAGGACTTGAAAATCTTAGTTTTCAGGAATATATAAAAGAGATTATTAAACGATTAGCTGACGATAATAACGTGAAGATACATTTTGAAAATTTAATAGAATTTATGGATTTAATAGAAAAGATAAAAGATGGACAAAAAATTGTAGTCAAAAATTTAATTCTTTTAAATATGTTTGTATGTATAGAAGAGGTAAATTTAAGCTTGCTTGATGTAAGTCAGTTAAAAAATTTATCTTATTTATTTGACGATTCCACTCGTGGAGATTTTAGCGGGATAGAATCTTGGGATGTAAGCAATGTAAAAAATTTTGAATTTTGTTTTAGTAAAGCGGAACGCTTTAATGCTGATATTAGCAAATGGAATGTAGGCAAAGGGTGTTATTTTACTTCTATGTTTGAAAAAGCCAGATGTTTTAATGCCGATATTAGTAAATGGAATATGAGCAATGCTAAGAGCGTCTCTTATATGTTTACATGTGCAAGTAGTTTTGATCGCTGTTTAGAATCTTGGGATATAAGTGCTTCGGTATCTATGGATCATATGTTTTGGGGAACAAAAATTGACAGCAATAGGCCCAAATGGTATAAACATTAAAAACTAAAACAGATAAAAAACAATGACAAGAGAACAAGCAGAATTAATTATAGAAGAAGAAAAGTTGATTGATACAGATTGGTA
>NZ_MJYC01000083.1:2879-3170 GCF_001763115.1 Campylobacter sp. BCW_4323
GAGAATACCATCTTACTATGTGGTTTGATTCTGATAATAATAAATATGAAACTTTCTATGTTGGAGAAAGGGGGAGTGTTAGTCTTAACTATTCTTTTGACAGTGAAAAAGAAGCAATTGATAAAATGCTAAAAATGAATTATAGGCAAAAATATTTTAGTGTAGATGAGAACTATTCAATGCAAAATAGAAAAGAAGTAGCATTAAGAATTATTAAAGAAGAAAAACTAGAAGTGATTTGGTATGATGAAGCACTTAAACCTTTATGTGCAGGTATTAAACATGATAAAC
>NZ_MJYC01000083.1:3220-4609 GCF_001763115.1 Campylobacter sp. BCW_4323
ATGATAAACAAAGAGATAAATATATATCTTTTATCACTAATGCTAAAGCAGAGCTTATAGAATATAGAAGTATTGAGTTTGATGGGGATAGATACAGTAAAACCTTTGAAAGAATGTTAAATGATGAAGATATAGCCCTTTATGCTCTTATCAATCGTGCCAGAATGATTAAACAAAATAGAATCAGTTTTGTGTAAATAAATGAAATATTTTTCTTATGATTTAGAAAGGATAGAAAATGCTAAGAGATACTAATAAAGATGAAGCGTATTTTACCGAACGTATAATAGAATGGGAAGAAGAAGTTAAAAAAGATGAAAAAAGACTCTTGGAGCTTCCTTTAGGAGATGCAAGAAGGGAAAATTATTTTTTTTCTATAACAGATGGAAAAAAATGTATTGCTATGGATAAATACTCTCGTGGTGATGATATAAATCTGGTTAAAAAAGATTTAGAAGCATACATACTATTAAAACAAGAACATCGTTTAGAAGTGGGGATTGATATTAGCTGGTTTAAGGGAAATGCCCTTGAACTTTGTCTTAGAGTGTTATTAGATATGGACACAACTTGTGTATTAAAATTAGTAGAAGAAGATGAGAGAAAAAGAAAGGATATTCTCAATAGAGATTGGTTTTTACATTTTATGGGTTCTAAGGGTAAGAATTTAAATTTAGAACGCAAATGTATTCGCAAAGAACACGAGCTTATTAAAGAATTTGTAGCAACTAAGGATATTGAGTTTTTACATCAATATATGAAAAAACATACAAGATTAAGAGATCCTCTAGATACTTGGGATCTTGAAGGTGCAGCAATTGTAAAGCTAATGAATTTAGATAAAGAAGAATTTAAACAATATAAATACTTTCCTTATGATTTGATTTAATCTTAGTGGGTTTAAAACCCACAAGACTTTTCATGGCTAAAAAAAGAACAATCCTTATTCCTAGAATAAAAGATATTAATATAAGTTCTGATACTTCTTGTATGCATCCTATCTTAGAAGATAATACTTTAGTATGCTTACATGGATGTAGAGTTAAGTTAAAAGCAAAAAAAGCTAAAAGAATAAAATCAGACAATGTTCCTATTATGCTAAATAATGAAATACAAGGAGCTAGTATAAGTGGATGTTTAAATCCACCTATACTAGGAGGACCTTGTACTAAAGTAGCTTTAGTATTTGCTTATACTTATTCAGATCATAAAGTTAATAATAAACATTCTGTATTACAAATGGGTTTGATAGGAATGAGTATAAAAGGTTATCCTATATTTGCTATACCTAAAAAGAATAAGATTAAATTTGCTTTAGCTAAAATACAAGCTAGTCCTCTTGCTAAGATTAAATTTGATAGGATAAGATGGGAAGGGATAGGAGGTAAA
>NZ_MJYC01000084.1:0-941 GCF_001763115.1 Campylobacter sp. BCW_4323
CATCTTGTATAAACTCATCTTCATCTAAAGAGTGATTGAAATTTTCTATATTTTGATAAACTTTTTCTAAAAATTCCAAAGGTAAAATAAAATCTTTACTGAGTATATTTTCTAAAATTTGTTTTAAAGCTAAAGCATCATTTAAAAATCTTTTAGCATTATCTTGATCTTTTTGTATTTTTTCTTTGAATTTAGCTAGTAGTTTATCACTTCTATTTTTAGTTAAACTTTTGGGAAGTTCAAACTTGGGTTTAAATTTTGTAAGGAGTTTTTCACAACATTCTTTAAAGGAAAGTTCTTCAGTAAAATTAATCCTTGCTCCACCTTCAGTAGCATTGTAAAATTTAGCTTCTTTACTGTTGCAAGCAAAAAGATATTCAAGCTTTATGCGATAATCATTCCAAGTCATATGAGTTAAAACTTCTCCTTTACTTGCATAGGCGGGGACTTTAAGTTTGTCTATATTTTCTTCATCGTTAAATTTCTCCCCAAAATCAAAACCTTTTGAATGTGAATTTCCTTCTTCATCAAAGGCCAAATCTTGCCCTATCATAATAATATTTTTAAATCCTAAAGCCAAAGCTAAGGTATAAGAAAAATGACTTACATGAGTACCTGTATCAACATAACCAAAGTCGTTAAGATTGAAGCGTTGGTATAAAGGATCATCTCTTAAAATCACACTTTTATTATCTAGTGCGCAAACCAAACTAGGATGCGTGGCGCATGAAAGCATATTTAAAGAAGTTTTATTTTCTTTATTTTGAAAAAATCTTAAAGGCAAGTCTTCAAAGTCAATATTTAAAACATAATCAGGTATTATGCCTTCTTTTTCAAGCATACTTAAAGCCCCATCAGCACAAAAGATCACTGCTTTATCTTGATAAGCTTTAAGTAAAGGAAGTTGTTTAGCTAAACTAGGTCCTGCAGAAACTACTATA
>NZ_MJYC01000084.1:991-1625 GCF_001763115.1 Campylobacter sp. BCW_4323
TTCTTTCATTTAAGATTCTTTGAAAAGGAATGCTTTCAAGCATAGAAGGGATGTTTTGTAAAAGATGAGAATAACACTCAAAACCGATGCATAAACTAGAATTTAAATTTCTTATCACAACTTTTATATTTTTCTCGCAAAGCTCATCTGCTTTATGCCAGATATCCTCATAAAACTTTTTATAATAAACATTATTCACAAACATTTCATACAAACTTAAGTACTCAAACATATCTTTCATATCAAAAAGTATAAGCAGTTGAATATCTACTCTTTCTTCTTCGATATCCACAAGATAAATTTTTCCACTACAAAGCTCTTCACTCAAATCCAATGCACTTAAAGCTAGGATAAAAAGTTCTATTTCGCTTTCAAATACAAAAAGATGTTTATAGTGTTTAGCTAAATTTTTAATCAGTAAAGCATTGCCTATACCATAAATACATATAAAAGGATATCTAGGAGTTTTTTCTAAAATACTTTGATAGAAAAAATTTAATTCTTCTTCTAAATTTTCATACATAAAAACATTATGAGTTTTATCATAGATATTTAAATTTTCATCTATATTAAAACGAGAACAAGTTTTATTTTGTATGAAATTTAAAAGTTTATTTCCTAAGGGTTCATTTAC
>NZ_MJYC01000085.1:0-4987 GCF_001763115.1 Campylobacter sp. BCW_4323
ATTTCCATTTATCCCCATATACATAGCCTTAAGATTGTTTTGTCCTATGATATTGAGTTTTTCTAGTAATCTTCTAGCCTTATTTTTATCTTCTATATATCTTCCTGTTTTATCTTTACTTGTATTGTAAATTCCATTAGCAAAATCTTGTAAAATTTGTAAAGCTTCATTGTAAGCATGAATAGGACTATCTTCATCCTTTTTAAAAGCACTAATTTGCTTTTCTTTATTTCTAAACTCTTTAAACAAAGGATGATTACAAGGAAGTTGATATATAGTGCATTTTTTAAGTTCTAAAGATTTTAACTCTTTAAAATAAAAAGTATAATCATCTATAATATATTTTTGTTCTTTTATATCCTCTAAAGCAGTTGCATTTCTTTTCTCATCAATAATCAAATAAGATAAAAGTCTTTTTAAAAGAAATTCTTTATTTTCTTCAAGCTTTTGATCTATTTCATAATGAAAGGAAAAATGAGTGTCAAAAACTCCTGTGCAAAGATCTATGCCATAAAAAATTTTCTTTAAATCAAAGCTAATGAATTTTGAGTTGATTGCAAAAGGATAAGTTACAAAATGATCTCTTATAACTGCTAAAGGATTGACTAATTTTTTTAAAGTATTGATAAAATCAATCTGTTTAACTTCTTTATTGTTGATTGTTAAATTTTTAATAGTTTGAATTAACTCTGTTTTAGAACTTATAAACATAAAAGATTCCTTATATAAAGCATTATTATATCATTTTTTATTTGCTAATATTTTTTGTCTCTATTAATCTCTCCTATCCATCTAAGCACATTACCCTTATCATCAATCTCTACTTCTAAATCTTTGTATTTGTTGTAAAATTTAGGAGCTAAGATTTCATTAATTAGGATTTTTATAACTTTAAAAACTTCTTGTAATTCTTATTGCATCTTTTTAACTTTTTACATATTCTAGTATTTGTTGTTGCTTGTTGCCTTTGTTGCGTCTATTTTTCACATAATTTCAGACCATATTCTTGTATATTCCGCTTGTTTTTAGAAATATATAAAAAATTATTAAAAATATTATATTCATAAATACCATTTTTAAAAACATATCCTTTAAAATTCATATTTACATCACTAATAGACTTACCGTTTAGGACAATATATTTTCCATTATTTTTATTGACACCCACATATACAATTTTATCACAAGTTATATTACCCTCTGGACATAGATTTAAAATTTTTATCCAAAACTTTTCATTTTCATAGGTACATTGCTCTAGTGGAGTAAAATCCTCTTGCGCTAACAAATAAGTACTAAAAAATAAAAACAATAATATATTTTTAAAAATTACCATTTTTCATAACCTCCTTGAGTGTAAAGCTTATATTCAGCATTTCTCCTATTAATTAGCCCCCGCATTACTTTATTTTGACTTTTGTTCCACGCCATCCAAGCTTCCTTTAATGTTTTGCAACCCGTTTTCTCTGCATTGATGATTTTAACAACAAAAGAATTTTTAAAATTATCAATCCCTATATTAAAACATAATATAACCAAGGCATCAAATTCGTTCTGTGCTAAGGAAGAGTTTATTGAATTTTTACAGCATTTTCAAAGGGTAACAAATCGCTTTTAAACAATTTATCCGCTTCTTGTAAAATAATACCATTTTTATACAAATCCCATTCATTTTGCCCTATAAGATGTCCATATCCGATAGTTGCACCTTGTTAAATACTTCGTTTAAAATTAAATTAACATCATTTTCCTTAGTATTAAAGCTTTGATTATTTAGATTATCTTGTAAGGAAATTTCTTTATCTAAATAGTCTTGGATATCTTTTATTTTTTCATTTCTTTTTTCTTTTAAAGTATTGATAGATTTATAAAGCCTTTTTCTAGCATCAAGATAGGTATCATTTAGATTTTCTTTATCTAGGATGAAGATTTTTGTGAAAGTAGAATTATAGCCTAGATTGTTTATAGCGGTAGCTTGAGTGAAAAGATCTTCTTGATTATAATTTATAGCTATGGAATTTTCACATTGATATAAGGCTTTTAAATATGCTATGGATGAATTTTTATCTATTGTGTCTATTTCATCATTGTTTATAAAAGCAAGCCTTGTTATAAATAATTCTCTATCCATTTTTTTCTAAATATTTAAGATAAATGAATATTATATCAAATATATTAAATTTTTGATAGTCTTTAAAGATTTTAATACATCATATACACACCCGCCATTAATAAAAAGATATTACACACAAACCCTATAAGCCAACTTAATTTTTTGTGTTTTTCTCCTGTGCTATAACATTTAAATAAATAAGCTTGCAATAAACAAGGAAGTATAAAAAATGTGATTATAAAAAAAATAAAAGTTATACCGCCTAAAAAATCAAAATAATTATGTGCTTTATACTCTTGTGGTGATAATTTTTCAATTTCTGGAGGACCAAGTAATACAAGCCCTCTAGAAGTTTCAAGATCATAAGTAAGATAAAATATGATAACAATAGCCATAAAAAAGATAATAAAAGATATTGAAAAATAAGATTTTAAAAATTCTTTTATATTAATTCTCATCCAATAATTTAAAATAGAAAAGACAATAAGAACGCTTAGAGCTATAAGATAAAATTCTATAACACTACAAGTAAGAATAAATCCTATCAAACCCCAAAAAATAGAAAGTGTAATACTATCTCCCATTTAAACTCCTGTATTATAAAGTACATTATAAGCTTTATCTTTAAAATCAAGCTTAGTGATAAAATCTTTACTATAAAGTTTAAAATCCAAACCATAAGGAGTGAATTTTTGATAGTCTTTAAAGATTTTCATATATCACATACACACTCGCCATTAATAAAAAGATATTGCACACAAACCCTATAAGCCAACTTAATTTTTTGTGTTTTTCTCCTGTGCTATAACATTTAAAAAAATAAGCTTGTAATAAACAAGGAAGTATAATAAATGTGATTGTAAAAAAAATAAAATTTATAAAGATTAAAAATTTAGAACACTTATATACTATATATTCTTGTGGTGATAATTCTTCAGCTTCTGGAGGACCGAGCATTACATATCCTCTATAAGTTTCAAGATCATAGCTAAGATAAAATATGATAATAATAGCTGTAAAAAAGATAATAAAATATATTGAAAAATAAGATTTTAAAAATTCTTTTATGTTAATTCTCATCCAATAATTTATAATAGAAAAGGCAATAAGAACGCTTAAGGCTGTAATATAAAGTATTGTATCAATAGTAACAAGCCTAAAAATAAATCCTATCAAACCCCAAAAAATAGAAAGTATAATATCTTCTCCCATTTAAACTCCTGTATTATAAAGCACATTATAAGCTTTATTTTTAAAATCAAGCTTAGTGATAAAATCTTTACTATAAAGTTTAAAATCCAAACCATAAGGAGTGAATTTTTGATAGTCTTTAAAGATTTTCATATATCACATAAACACTTGAGATCAATATAGGAACATTACACACAAACCCTATAAACCAACTTAATTTTTTGTGTTTTTCTCCTGTGCTATAACATTTAAATAAATAAGCTTGTAATAAACAAGGAAGTATAAAAAATGTGATTGCTAAAAAAAACATAGTTGCAAAGGTTAAAAATTTAAAATAATTACGCACTCTATATTCTTGCGGTGATAATTTTTCAATTTCTGGAGGATCAAGTAATACAAGCGATCTAGAGGTTTCAAGATCATAAGTAAGATAAAATATGATAACAATAGCCATAAAAAAGATAATAAAAGATATTAAAAAATAAGATTTTACAAATTCTTTTATGTTAATTCTCATCCAATAATTTAAAATAGAAAAGGCAATAAGCACAGATAAAGCTATAAGATAAAATTTTGTGATAACAGCAATGGATAGCAATGAACCTACAAAAATAGAAAATGTAATATCTTCTCCCATTTAAACTCTTGTATTATAAAGTACATTATAAGCTTTATCTTTAAAATCAAGTTTAGTGATAAAATCCTTACTATAAAGTTTAAAATCCAAACCATAAGGAGTGAATTTTTGATAGTCTTGATAATCTTGATTGTAAATATAGTATTGTTCGGTTTTTGGGGATTGTAGAATATCAGCAAAGGTTATTTGTGGTATAATATATATCTTTGGTTTATAAGTTTCCATCTGTCTTGTAGAACCCCAAAAACCATCATTGAATTCATTAGGCTCTTTAGCTTCATACCATTTTTGATCTATCTTGTCCCATTCTTTGTTTTTAAGATATTCTTGTCTTAATGTTTCATCTGCTTTATCAAGCTCATCAGGACTTTTGCCTTTGGTAAGTCCTAAGAAAGCATGGGTGAAATCTTCTCTTTGCCAGTAACACTGATTTTTAAAATCCAAAAAACATTCTACCAATGGATCAATATAAATCGTAACATAATATTTCATTTATAAAATCCTCCTAATAACTCAAATATATATACCATAGCCACTAAAAAAATATATCCACATAAAAAAGTTATTAAAATTCTCCAAGCTCTTAAAAAGATAAAAATTATAGGTGCAAAAATAAAAAATAAAATTTTAAAATTATAGATAAACTCATGATATTTCATATATATAAATATTAATATCACAAGCAACAATAATGCAAAAAAATTTTTAATATAAAGCATATTCAATATAAAAATAAATAACATAATAAATAAAATAGTGAATTGATCATAATTATTACTGATATAAAAATATACCATAGGAATGATAAAAATCCCTACACTACATACAAACCAAGCAATTTGCCCACTTGATATATTGTCTATTCCTTTGCTTTCTAGTTTTTCTTTGAGTTTAGAATAAATAGGAATTTGCAAATTTACTCCTAATATAGATAAATTGTTTTATTATAACCAATCTACTTAATACTTTTAATTAATTTAAACTCTTTGTTTTTAAGATATTCTTGTCTTAATGTTTCATCTGCTTTATCAAGCTCATCAGGACTT
>NZ_MJYC01000086.1:0-1017 GCF_001763115.1 Campylobacter sp. BCW_4323
CCTCCTTCATAAGCAAGACCTATTTCAGGGGAGAATATATCTTTATTAGAAATAAAATTCATACCTAAGGCTGTATTGACTCCATAAGCATAAGAATTAGGTTCAGCTTTAGCTTCATTATTTCCTATTTTTTTAGTTAAATCATTTTTAATCAAAGCAGCTTTACCTTGAGCTTTGATATAAACTTCTTGACCTTTTTCTGTAGTAAATAAGGTATTAAAGTATTTTAAACCTGCATAATAGGTTCTATTATTAATATCAAAATAAGTTGAACCCATTTTTGTATCTTCATAACCTGCATACACACCATATATTCCACTGTCTTTTAAAGTAGAATAACCTATAATGGTTCCTTTAGTGTGTCCTTTACTTTCTTCATTCAAAGAAAGTTCAACATTCTGTGAAGAAGTATAAGGAAGGATGAATAAAGAATGTTCTTTATTAGAACCATAGCTTCCATTATTTAAATCACTCTTTATATAATCACTTGCATCTGCATATAAATTACCCTTTTCAGACATAGCGATGCTTTGAGATTTACTTGAAGAAGCTAAAGCAAAGCTTTGCATAGAATTACCCATAACATTATCTATAAAGGTAGATCTTCTTGAAGTAGTAGAGATTAAAGATCTAAAGGTTGCACCTGATATGGAGGCATTAAGATTAAAATCTGTAGTAAGCTTTCCTGTTATTGGATCAAAGCTTAAAGATATTTCTCCACCTCCATTGGTTCCTATATTGCCAATATTGCCTGGTTTTACCCCTGAGATGATATTGTTTATATTATCAAGTTGTCCTAGATCGAGATTGCCTTCATCTATAGTAATTTGATCAGCGCTTACATTTCCATTTCCACCTACAACTACAGTGTCTAATTTACCTGTTTCTTTATCTGTAGTAACAAGCCAATCTTCTATGACTATGCTACCAGATCCGCTGTTAACTAAATGATTACCACTATTATCTTTATCTATGGTTCCTTGGTTATTAACAAAGATGGTTCCACCACCTTCATTT
>NZ_MJYC01000086.1:1067-1463 GCF_001763115.1 Campylobacter sp. BCW_4323
TTTTTAATACCACTTGTAATAGTCGCATCAGAATCATTTTTTAAACTTAAATTATTATTACTTTTATTGAAAATATTACCATAAATAATTCCATTGTCAGTATTTAAAATACCGCTTCCTTTTGCCGAAGCAATAAGACCTTCATTTTCAATAGTGATTCCGTGAGTTTGAACTTCTGCATCTTTTTGTCCAATGGTTCCAGTATTTATAATACCCCCATTACCACCTTGGATAGTTCCAGATACATTGATACTAGTATTTACTTGCTTACCACCGCCTATATAAATACCTGCATTACCACCTTCTAATCTACCCCCTTCTTTAACTTCAATACCTTCACCCTCAATACCATTTTTACTTCCATCTATATGGATTGCATCATTGCCTGCTTTAATA
>NZ_MJYC01000087.1:0-8508 GCF_001763115.1 Campylobacter sp. BCW_4323
TAGGTATCTTACAAACTGCAGATAAGGCTATGGATGAGCAACTTAAAATCTTAGATACAATCAAGACTAAGGCAACTCAAGCGGCTCAAGATGGACAAAGCTTAAAAACAAGAACCATGCTTCAAGCAGATATTAACCGCTTGATGGAAGAACTTGACAATATCGCTAATACTACTTCATTTAATGGTAAACAACTTTTAAGTGGTAATTTTATCAATCAAGAATTTCAAATTGGTGCAAGTTCAAATCAAACTGTAAAGGCTACCATAGGAGCAACTCAATCTTCTAAAATCGGTTTAACACGCTTTGAAACCGGAGGAAGAATTTCTGAAAGTGGTGAAGTGCAATTTACTTTGAAAAACTACAACGGTATAGATGATTTTAAATTCCAAAAAGTTGTGATTTCAACTTCAGTAGGAACAGGACTTGGGGCTTTAGCTGAAGAGATCAATAAAAGCGCTGATCAAACCGGTGTTAGAGCTACCTTTACAGTAGAGACTAGGGGTATATCAGCAGTTAGAGCAAGTACCACTTCAGATGATTTTGCTATTAATGGGGTAAAAATCGGCCAAGTAGAATATAAAGATGGCGATGCTAATGGAGCCTTAGTTGCTGCGATTAACTCTGTAAAAGACACTACAGGGGTTGAAGCTTCAATTGATGCTAATGGACAGCTTTTGCTTACCTCAAGAGAGGGTAGAGGGATTAAAATTGATGGTGATATTGGTAGAGGTGCTTTTATCAATCCAAATATGAAAGAAAATTACGGTCGCTTATCTTTGGTTAAAAACGATGGTAAAGATATTCTAATCAGTGGTTCTGGACTTTCTTTTGCAGGTTTTGGTGCGAGCAATTTTATCTCTCAAGCTTCTGTTTCTTTAAGGGAATCAAAAGGAAGATTTGATGCCAATGTTGCTGATGCTATGGGATTTGGTTCTACAAATAAGGGAGTTATGTTAGGTGGTTATTCTTCTGTTACTGCTTATATGAGTAGTGCTGGAAGTGGATTTTCGTCAGGTTCAGGTTATTCTGTAGGTAGTGGTAAAAACTATTCTACAGGTTTTGCAAATGCTATAGCTATTTCAGGTGCTTCTCAACTTTCTGCAGTATATAATGTTTCTGCAGGTTCAGGTTTTTCAAGTCAAAGCGGACTTTCTCAGTTTGCAACTATGAAGACAACTGCTTTTGGGGTAAAAGATGAAACTGCAGGTGTAACTACACTTAAAGGTGCTATGGCAGTGATGGATATAGCAGAAACTGCTATAACAAATCTTGATCAAATCAGAGCAGACATTGGTTCAGTGCAAAATCAAGTTACATCAACTATAAATAACATTACCGTAACTCAAGTCAATGTCAAAGCAGCAGAATCAACCATAAGAGATGTAGACTTTGCAGCTGAAAGTGCAAATTTTTCTAAATATAACATCCTTGCGCAATCAGGTTCTTATGCTATGAGTCAGGCTAATGCAGTGCAGCAAAATGTTTTAAAACTTCTTCAATAATTTCTTAGATGCTTTTATGCATCTAAGCTTTTAAAGTGCTTTTTTCTTTTCTAAAAAGTCTTGCAAAGGTAAAATAGCGATTTTAAGTCTTTTGTCTTGAGCTTCTAAAAGTTCTATGATATTTTCTATCAAAGATTCATGCGCATAAATCCAAGCAAAAAGTTTATTTTGTTTATCAGATTCATCTTTGATATCTTTAAGATATAAAGGCGTTAATATACTTTGTTCATGATGTAAAGTAGGGCCTAAAATTTCTTGTAAAAAGAGATATTTTTTATTTGAAAGTTTTTCTTTGATTTTGTCTATATTCTGGTTTATTTGTTCAAGAGAGAGCTTGTTTTTTCCATGGGTAAGATTGTGAATTTGTTTTTGAACTTTTTTACACTCTTTTTTAAAATTTAAGGATAAATTCATATTTTTTTTAATTTTTTGATAGATTTTTAATCCGAGTTTTACTTGTTCTTTAGTATTTAAAACTTGTAATTTTTTAAATTTTTTATCTTTTTTATTTTCGAGTAAATTTTCGCAAAGTTCTTTAAAAGGTTTTTCTATAGCGCTTTCTATCCTAGCACCTCCTTCAGTGCAATTATAAGTTTTACTTTTGCTAAAAGCAATGAAATTTTCAAAAATTTGTCTAAAAAGTGTCCAAATTTCAGAACTTTGAACTTTTCCATTTCCTCCATAAGCTGTAGTGCTAAATCTATCTAAGTCCCTTTCATAGTCTCCATTGTGTAAATTAGCATGGATGAAACCTTGAGAATGTGTTTGCCCATCTTTGGCATAAGCTAAATCCTGACCTATGAGAATGATGTTGTTATGTCCTAAATTTTCAGCCAGTTCATAAGCCATATGAGATACACTCATGCCTGCGTTAATATATCCATAATCGTCTAGCCCCAAGCATCTCGCAAAAGGCTGGCCTTTTATGATTAAAATGTATTTTCTTTTATTTTTTTTAAGATAAGAAATGGTTTTTTTATGCACCAAAGAAGCTACTAGAAAAATGATGTCTTTATCAAAATCTTTAAAATCATTGTTAAAACATTCAGCTACTATTTCATCGCGTTCCAACATACAAACATAATCAGGCTTTATACCATGTTTAGCTAAAATAGGATAAGAAGAATCCGCACAAAAAATTGTAGCTTTATTAGCATATTTTTTTAACAAAGGAAGTTGTTTAGTAAGAGATGGTCCTGTAGAAACAATGATAGCTGTATCACTTATACCCTTTCTTTTAGAAAGTAATTCTTTATAACTAGGATGAGTAATCATTTGAGGAAGATTATAAACAAATTGTTCTATACCTTGCATAGCATCTTTAGGATCATTTCCATGCATGAGATTGTGGTTTTTTATGGTTAGGATATTGAGTTTGTTAAGTTTTAAAATATCTTCTTTGTATTCTTCATAAAAATCATTAGCAATGTGTAGATTATAAGAACGATAAAATAAATCTCCTACAAGGCGAAAGATTTTTTCAATTTTAGGTAAAGTTACATCATCTTGATGAACAATGATAAGCCTTCCTAAACTTAAATCTTTACTAAAATCGACAAAATTAAAAGCTAAAAATATAAGTTCTAATTCTTTTTCAAAAATAATCATTCTTTTAAGATTTTTATTTTGCAATAAAATTTTATATAAAATCCCATTTCCTATTCCATAGAAAAAAAGTACAGGATAACGAGCAAAATCTTTAAAATATTCTAAATCTTTTTCAAGCTCTTTTACAGGATCTTGATACATTTTTTTTAAATTTCTTTTTTTTATGATATTGATATCAAGATTATCTTTTCCTTGAGTGAAAGTAAATTCTCTAAGCTCTTTTAGATCCTCAAGTTTTTTGCGTAAGTCGTTATACTCAAAACCGCTTAAAGCTTTTAAATTTTTGTTAAAATTATTTTCTTCTCTCACCTTCTCACCCTTTCCATCCATTTATCTAATTTTCTTTCTTTAAGTTTTTCTTCTAAAGGAAGTATATTTTTAATCAAAGCATTTTCTTGTGCTTTAATATGTCCATAAACTAATTCCATAAATTCTAAATGTTCTTTTATCCAAAGAATATTTTTATTAAAAGCATCTTCTTTGGTTTTAGGATTTAAAACATAAATTCTAGCAAGATTAAGTTCAAATTGTGTCAGTAAAGGACCTAAAATCTCATACAAATCTTGCATTTGTTTAATATCTTCAAGTTTATTTTTAAATTCATCTATTTTTTCAATAGCTAAATTGATATCCTCTTCTTTTTCATTTAAACTCAAATATATACTTTGTATATTTTCAAAATCATTGCTGAGTATTTTACTAAAATCTCTACAATGTTTAATACTTTGATAAACTTTATAATAAGCCTTAAGTAAAAACTCATTTTGTTTATTTAAACTTAAAGGTTCTAATTTTTCAAAAGGTTTATTTAAATCTTTATCAAGTAAATTCTCACAAGCCCATAGAAAAGGTTTTTCTATAGTTCCTTCTATCCTTGCTCCACCTTCGGTGCAGTTGTAGGTGGTGATACCCATTTTTCTAGTATTTGGAATCATTTCATTTTCAAACCAATTTTTAAATAAAAGCCATATACTATGAGTTTCGACTTTTCCGTTGCCTCCATAAGCTTTGGTTAAAATGTGCTCATACATTTGACTTTCATAGTTAGCTGAATTTTGATAATCATCAGGATGAGAATTGCCATTTTCAGCATAAGCTAAATCTTGTCCTATAAAAATGATGTTTTTATGACTTAGATAAGTTGCTAGATAAGGTAATGTATGTGCAACACTAAGTCCTACAGCAGCATAAGAAAAATCTTTAAGATTTATATAATATGGAAAAGCAAGAACTTTTTGAGTTATAATAAAAGTTTTACCCTTTAAATATTCAATCGCTTTTGGATGAACAACACCAGCACAAATAAATACAATATCCTTATCAAATTCCCCAAAATCATGATTAAAAAATTCAGCCGTAAATTCACTTCTTTCAAGCATGCAAACATAATCAGGCTTTATACCATGTTTAGCTAAAATAGGATAAGAAGAATCTGCACAAAAAATCGTAGCTTTATTAGCATATTTTTTTAACAAAGGAAGTTGTTTAGTAAGAGATGGTCCTGTAGAAACAATAATAGCTGTATCACTTAAATTCTTTCTTTTAGAAAGTAATTCTGTATAACTAGGATGAGTGATCATTTGAGGAAGATTATAAACAAATTGTTCTATGCCTTGAAGAGCATCAAGAGGATCATTACCATTTCTTAAAATGATATTTTTAAAAGTTTCTGCTAATTTCTTATTTAACTCCAAAACATCTTCATGAAATCTTTCATAATAATGACTCATCAGTTCTAAAAAATAAATTCTAGAAAATTGAAAGAAAGGTTTAGAAGAACAAAGTTCAGTATAATCTTGAGCTTGTAATTTATCATTTTCCAAAATCATCAATCTTGCACTTTGCAATTCATTTGAAAAATCTAAGATATGAAACATGACCCAAATGATTTCTATATCTTTTTCAAAAACAACAATATGTTGATGATTTTTATTTTGTAATAAAGCTTTAAATAAAATTCCATTTCCAAAACCATAAAAATACAATACAGGATAAAGTAGGTATTTATCATTATAAGTATTTAGCATAGTTTGTAACTCTTTAATGGGATCTTGATAAAGTAAATTTTCACTATACCCCCCCCCATTATTTTTTATACTTGTATCTTTTAAATTGATATCTAGCTTATCTTTACCTAAGATAAGTTCAAATTTACTAGACTTGATTTCTTTTAAACTTTCTTTTAAAAGAATATTACCTAAAGCTTCAATATTTTTATTAAAGAGTTCTTTTTGAGTAGGGGTGAAGGTCATTGGAAATCCTAATTATTTTTTGACTATATCGTCAAAATTCCAATTTTCTAAACTTTTTTCTATGGTTTGGTTTTGAGTGTCAAGGTATCCTAAACCTTGTATAAACCAATTGTGTTGTATTTTTAAAAAATCTATCAAATTTTCTTTTTGCTTGTTTGCATTTAAAACTTCAAATTTTAAAATTTCACATTCATTATGAAAATAAATTGCTTGAGTAAGTTCGTTAAAAAATTTGAGTTTTTTAAATTCTTTAAAAAGATTTAAAAGATCATTTTTGATTTTTTCAAGAGTGTGAAAATCATCTTTGTTTTTTTCTAAAGTATATCTGAGTTTTTGAAGTTGAGTTTGAGCTTTTTTGATAAATTCTTTGGATTCTAAAATATTTTTTTGGAGATATTTTTTTGTTTTTTCTAATTTTTCTTTGGCTTGTTTTTTATCTAAAATTTTTGGAAAATCAAAAGGTTTGTTTAAATCCTTATCAAGTAAATTCTCACAAACCCAAAGAAAAGGTTTTTCTATAGTTCCTTCTATCCTTGCTCCACCTTCGGTACAGTTGTAAGTGTTGATATGAAGTTTTTCTTTTGTCCAAAAAATATCTTTTTCAAACGCTTGACGAAATAAATTCCAAGTAAGTTGTGTTCTTACTTTGCCTTTTCCACCATAAGCTAAGGTATAGCTTTCCCCTCTGATTTCTTCGCCCTGGTTACCATGAATGTGTTCTTTAGGATGAGAACTTCCATCTTCACTATAAGCAAGATCTTGTCCTATAAAAATGATATTTTCAAATCTTAAAGCTCCTGCTAGTTCATAGATCATATTTGAAACACTGTGTCCTACTCCAAGATATCCATATTCATCAAGTTTTAAGCTGGCTGCAAAATTTAAAGGGCGATGCACAAGCATATAAGTTCTTTGATCTTTTTCCAAAAAATCCAATACTTCTTTGTGCACCACAGAAGCAAGTATGAAAAGTATGCCTTTGTTAAAATCGCCAAAATCATTATCAAAACATTTAGAAACTATATCATCACGCTCTAGCATGCAAACATAATCAGGCTTTATACCGTATTTTCCAAGGATAACATAAGCACTATCCGCACAAAAAATCGTAGCTTTATTAGCATACTTTTTTAATAAAGGTAATTGTTTGGTTAAACTTGGTCCTGTAGAAACAATGATAGCATTTTTAACTTTAGTCCTTCTTTCTTTAAGAAATTCTTGAAAAATTCCATGATTTAACATTTTAGGAAGATTATCTAAAGTATGCTTGATCCCCACTAAAGAATCATGTGGATCATTGCCTTTGTTTAAAACAATAAAGCGTATCATTTCCATGAGTTGGGTGTTTGTATTTTGTATTTGTGTACTTTGGAATTTTTGATAAAAATCACTATGGATAAAAAGATTAAAAATTTTTACACTTTTTTGAATGACTTCATAGCTAAAAAGTGTGCTAAGTTGTGCGGTATTTAGCGTTTGAGTGTAAAAAAGTATGAGTTTTTCATTTTTTAAGGCTTCACTAAAGTCAAATAAATGAAAAGCAAGGGCTAAAATTTCTAAATTATCTTCAAAAACAACAATATGTTGATGATTTTTATTTTCACATAAACTTTTATAAAGCATTCCATTTCCAAAACCATAAAAAAACAAAACAGGATATTTTGCGTATTCACTTTGAAAAAGGCTAAGATTTTCTAAAAGCTCTTGATTGGGATTTTGATAAAGTAAGATTTCATCTTTTGTAAAATTGATTCCATTTTCATTTTGAATAAGTTTCAAAGTTATATTTTTAAGCGATCTTAATTTATAGGCTAAGATCTCATCAACTTCAAATAAAGCTTGAGTATTTTTTAAAAAAAGTTCCTCTCTCACCTTCTCACCTTTCCATCCATTTATCTAATTTTCTTTCTTTAAGTTTTTTTTCTAAAGGAAGTATATTTTTTATCAAAGCACTTTCTTGTGCTTTGATATGTCCATAAACTAATTCCATAAATTCTAAATGTTCTTTTATCCAAAGAATACTTTTATTAAAAGCATCTTCTTTAGTCTTAGGATTTAAAACATAAATTCTAGCAAGATTAAGTTCAAATTGAGTTAGTAAGGGGCCTAAAATTTGCATCAAATCTTTTTGAGTATTGTAAAGTTCATCGATTTGAGTTTTGATTTTATCTATATCTTTAATGATCTCTTTGATAAGGGTTTCATTTTCTTGAGAATTTTGCAATACAATAAAAGAGTTTTTTATTTTATCATAGCTTTTAATAAATTTATCATTAAAATCTCTACAATGTTTAATACTTTGATAAACTTTATAATAAGCCTTAAGTAAAAACTCATTTTGTTTATTTAAACTTAAAGGTTCTAATTTTTCAAAAGGTTTATTTAAATCTTTATGAAGTAAATTCTCACAAGCCCAAAGAAAAGGTTTTTCTATAGTTCCTTCTATCCTTGCTCCACCTTCGGTACAGTTGTAAACTTTAGTATCTAAATATTTTTGTATTTTTTGTACATCTTGTTCTAAATTTTGCTTAAACATGAGCCAGACATGATGAGTTTTAACTTTCCCTTTTTTGCCATAAGCAAGAGTGCAAAGATGTGGATACTTTTTACTTTCATAGGTTGCTGAGTTTTGATAATCATCAGGATGAGAATTGCCATTTTCAGCATAAGCTAAATCCTGTCCTATAAAAATGATTTTTTTATGATTTAAATGCAAGGAAAGATAACAAGCCATATGTGCAACACTAAATCCCATGTTAAAATATCCAAAATAATCTAATTTTAAATATTCTATAAAGCTTGCATAGGTTGAAACTATGGTAAAATTATCGGTTTTTTTGTTTAGATAGTGTATAGCATTAGGGTGTACTACAGATTTGATAATAAAACAAACATCCCTATCAAATTCCCCAAAATCATGATTAAAAAATTCTGCTGTAATGGCTTTTCTTTCAAGCATACAAACATAATCAGGCTTTATACCATGCTTAGCTAAAATAGGATAAGAAGAATCCGCACAAAAAATCGTAGCTTTATTAGCATATTTTTTTAATAAAGGAAGTTGTTTGGTAAGAGATGGCCCTGTAGAAACAATAATAGCTGTATCACTTAAATTCTTTCTTTTAGAAAGTAATTCTGTATAA